>JAOPZU010000547.1 GCA_025963955.1 Solirubrobacterales bacterium | reverse complement strand
CCTCGGCCGCGGCGGCGAGCGCCCGCGTGCCGTGCTCCCATTCGTTCGCCAGGGCGGCGGGCAGCGTCAGGCCGTCCTGCTCGATCGCGGACAGACGGTCCCCGCGCATCGTCACCTGGGGGAAGCGCGCCAGCTCGTGCGCGAGCGCCTCGGCGGCGGCGCGGGCCGTCCCCGTCGGGACGACGCGGTTGGCCAGCCCGATGCGGTGCGCCTCGGCGGCGTCGACCGGCCGCCCGGTGAGGATCAGGTCCATGGCGTGGCTGAGGCCGATCAAACGCGGCAGGCGCGCCGTCCCGCCGTCGATCAGCGGCACACCCCAGCGCCGGCAGAAGACGCCGAAGACGGCGTCCTCCTCGACGACGCGCAGGTCGCACCAGCACGCGAGCTCCAGGCCGCCGGCGACCGCGTGCCCCGCGATCGCGGCGATGACCGGCTTGGAGAGGTGCAGGCGCGACGGGCCCATCGGGCCGTCCCCCTCCCCGGGGGCGGTGAGCGCGTTGGCGCGCTCACCGCCCATGGCCTTCAGGTCGGCCCCCGCGCAGAAGGACCCGCCCTCGCCGTGCAGCACGGCGATCGCCGCGTCCGCGTCCGCGTCGAAGGCGCGGAAGGCGGCGGCGAGCGCCGTGGCGGTCGGGCCGTCGACGGCGTTCCGCGCGGCGGGGCGCGCGAGGACGACGGTGGTGACGGGGCCGTCCCGCTCGACGCGCACAGAGGACATGGGCGCGAATATACGGGCATGGCCGCCACGCCCTTCCCGCCCGGGTTCTTCGACCGGCTGGACCCGTCCCCCGACACCGGCTTCTACGGCCCGCCCCGCCTGGTGCACCACCTCGACGACGGCGCGATCCAGGCCGTCGGCGAGCTGTACGAGGAGCTCGGCGTGGATCGCGGGCGCGTCCTGGACCTGATGTCCTCGTGGGTCTCGCACTTCCTCGTCCCGCCGGAGGCGCTCGTGATCCTCGGGATGAACGCCGACGAGCTGCGAGCCAACACGGCGGCGGCCGAGCGCGTCGTGCACGACCTGAACGCGGTCCCCGAGCTGCCGTTCGACGCGGGGACCTTCGACCACGCCGTCTGCTGCGTGAGCGTCGACTACCTGACGCGCCCGCTGGAGGTCTTTGCGGAGATCGCGCAGGTGCTGAAGCCGGGCGGGCTGTTCGTGTGCACCTTCTCGAACCGCTGCTTCCCGACGAAGGCGATCCGCGGGTGGCTCGCGTCCGACGACGCGGAGCACGTGCGCATCGTGCGCTCCTACTTCGCGCACGCGGGCGGCTTCGGGCCGGCGGACGCGGACCTGCGCACCGACCCGCACGCGGCGGGCGATCCGCTGTGGGCGGTGTGGGCGCGAGCGAGGTCCTGAGACGCGGCTGGTCCGTACCCCGGGCATGGGTACCTTCCACGCCGAGAGCGTCATCGCCGCGCCGATCGCGGACGTCTTCGCCTTCCACCGCGACACCCGCAACGCCAAGCTGATCGGGCATCCGGCGCAGCCGATCCTCCGGGTGACCGGGGAGTTCCCGCTCGACGAGGGCGACGAGGTCGTCCTGCGCGTCCTCGTCCTGCCGCTGCCCGTCCCGCAGAACTGGCGCGTGCGCGTGACGAAGCTCGTCGAGCCGACCCTGCTCGTGGACGAGACGCTCGACGGGCCGTTCTCGCGCTTCGTGCACGAGCACCGCTTCGAGGACCTCGGCGACGGGCGCACGCGCCTGGTCGACCACGTGGAGTACAGCCTGCCGTTCGGCGCGGCCGGTCGCCTGGCGGACCGGGTGCTCGTCTCGCGGCTGATGGGACCGACGTTCCGCCACCGCCAGCGGCGCACCCGCGAGGTGCTGGAAGCGGCGGCGCGGCCGGTCGCGGCCTGAGGCGGCGCCGCGGGGTCAGCCCTGCGGGACGAGCGCCAGGTCGAGGTCGACGCGGACCTCGCGCCCGACGGCCACCCCGCCGGCCTCCACGGGCGCCGGCCAGGTGAGCCCGGCGGCGTGGCGGTCCAGGAGGAAGGTGGCGTGGAGCCGGCCGGCCTGCCGCACCTCGAGCGTCACCTCGACCGGGACCGGGCGCTCCCGGACGGTGACGGTGGCCAGGATCCTCGGGGCCAGCGGCGTATCGACGTACAGCCGCAGGTGCGGGTGGGCGTCCGTCCTGAGCAGGTAGGAGCGCAGGTGCGCGTCGCGGCTGCCGGTGCCCGTGCGGATGCTCGCCGCGTCGACGGTGCCGTCCGCGGTGAGGTGGCCGCCGGCAATGCGCACGTCCCCGCTCAGCCCGGTCAGCGACCCGCGCACCGTCTGGATGCGGAAGTGGGCGACCGAGAAGCGGACGGACGAGGCTGCGGCGTCCACGGCGAAGTGGCCCTCCAGGTCCGGGAGGGCGATGGCGGCGGGCGCGGGCATGCCGCAGGTACGGGCGGTGGGGGCGGGAGGATGGCCGACGCGTCCGTAGACTGGCCGGCATGACGGAGCCCGAGGCCGACGCCCCCGATCCCGCCACCGCGAAGGGCTGGTGCGTCTGCGGTGAGAAGGTCATCATCGCCGACGCCGAGGCGGTCACCCTGTCCAACGGGCGCCCCGGGTGGCAGGGCCACTGCCCGGAGTGCGGCGCGCCCCTGTTCGCGATCCGCCGGGCGCCGAAGGCCTGAGCAGCCCGCCGCACATCCGCGAAGGCGCGCCGGGCGACGCGGCGGCGATCGGCGCGCTGCTCGACGAGGGGTTC
>JAOPZU010000541.1 GCA_025963955.1 Solirubrobacterales bacterium | reverse complement strand
CCGGGTCGGCGGCGCGGGGCGCCGGCGACTCAGCGCCCCGGCAGCATGTAGCTCGGCAGGTCCGCCGCCGAGTTCCCCGCCTGCCCGAAGAACTGGAACGGCAGGTGGTAGACGACGAAGAGCGTCGTGATCGCCCAGCCGATGACGGCGAACCAGCGTGCCGGGCCCTGCAGCGCCGGCCGCAGGCGGTGGAAGCCCCGCTCGACGTAGGACAGGCCGTCGGGCGCGTCGATCGCGCTCAGCCGCAGCCCGGTGAACAGCACGCCGAGCATGGCGACGCAGAAGGTCTCGTACAGCGGGAACTGGAACTGGGAGCCGGCGTCGATCGTCAGAGCCGACGGGGTCTTCGCGAAGGCGTAGCCGTGGCCGAGCCGGACGACGAGGTTCTCCACGACGATGTCGAACACGCACGCGAGCGCGAAGACCGTGCCGAACGCCCGGGCGTTGGACAGTCGCGGGTTCTTCGCGCGCATCCGCAGGATGAGCCGGCACCCGTACACCGCGACGCCGATGCAGAAGTAGGTGTACATCGGGATGCCCCAGATCAGGGCCTCGGCGTAGCGGGTCTGCTTCGCCGTCGACGTGGGGATGAACTCGGCCCACGACCCGAGGTTGACCGAGTGCGCGTTCCAGGCGAACAGGTACTGGTGGAAGTTCAGGACGCCGTCCGTGACCGACCCGCAGAGGCACCCGAGCGCGATCTTCGCGTCCAGCCCGAGCCGGCCGGAGCGCTTCAGCGGCAGGACGACGGCGAAGGTGAAGAGGGCCGCCATCTCGACGAAGCTCAGCGCCTCCTCGATCCGCAGCACGACGAGGTTCCAGGTCGGCATGCGGTCCGGCCCGAGGATCGGCGCGGGGCTGAACTGCTCGCCCGAGAGGATCCAGCGGCCCCAGACGGAGAGCGCCAGGCCGACGAGCAGCACGCCGGCGACGGCCCAGGCTCCGACGTAGCCGCCGCGGTTGGCGTCGCCCTCGGTCCCGGTCCCGGTCCCGGTCCCGGTCCCTCCCCCGGTCCCGGTCCCGGACGCGGCGCTCGGCGCGCGCTCGGTCCCCAGCGTCAAAGGATGTCCTTCGGCGAGCGTCATCAGCAGTCGGCCTCGATCCGCGGGTAGGTGTATCCGGCCTTGGACATCTCCTCCGGGCCGATCGGCACGCCGCTGGTGGCGACCACCCGTCCGACGTCACCCGGCTTCGGGTAGGGGTTGAAGTTGACGTGATTGCCCCCCGTCACCGCGGAGATGAGACCCGAGTTCAGCAGCGTCTGCCGCGCCTTCACGATCGAGTCCGGCAGGCCCGAGTTGAAGCCGGCCTCGTCGACGGGAAGCAGGCGGATGAGGTGGCCCGTGGCGTCGTAGCTGTTGGAGGCGGAGCCCAGGCCGACGACGATCCCCAGGGCGTCGTGGACGTAGGGACGGGCGTACCGGATGATCGGCGCGAGCTCGCAGATCGTCTTGTGGACCTTCGGTAGCGTCGCCGACAGCGGCGGCGACAGCTTCGTCACCTGCTGCAGCGTCGTGCGGAGCCCGGGCGCGGCAGCCGACAGCTGGTTCACGACGCCGCGGCCCGCATCGGCGGCCGGCTGCAGGCGGGCGACCGCCGGCTGGAGGGCGGTGAGCGCGAGCGCCGCGTCGTCCACGACGGGCCGGGCGACGGTCGACACGCGCTTGACGGTGCCGGTGGCGCTGCGGACCGAGCGCATCGTCGACGGCAGCTGCCCGACGATGTCGCGGAGGGCGGCGTTGCGGGAGTTGAGGGCGGTCAGGGAGGTGAGGCCCTGGTTCGCGATGGTCGTGATCGCGGCGTCGCGCTGGCCGATGGAGGCGGCGACGTCGCCGAGCTGGTCGACGAGCCGGGCGGCGTGCGCCCGATCCCGGTAGAGCACGTCGACGACCTGCGGGGCGGGGCGGCGCAGGAAGCGGCCGGCGCCGGAGAGCAGCGCGTTGAACTCGTCCCCCCGGCCGTGCAACGCGCCGCCGAGGCCGCGGATGGTCTGCCGGGCGCGCTGGCGCGTCGGGCCCTTCAGGACGCTCAGGACCTTGTCGACGTCGACGAACTCGTCGGCCTGGTCGGCGCCGAGCGCGTCGCCGGAGGCGAGCTTGCGCGTCGACCGGCCGGCCACGAGCGCGATGTAGTTCTCGCCGACCGGCGTGTGCTGGCGGACCTGGACGCGCGAGTCGCTCGCGAGCGGGAGGACGCTCTTGTCCTTGATCTCGAGCTTCAACAGCGCGCCGACGCCCTCGCGCTTGACCTTCTTCACGCGGCCGACGTCGACGCCGGCCATCGTCACGCGCGAGCCGGGCGCTAGCGCGGCGCCCGTCGGGATGACCGCGGAGATCTCGTAGGCGTCGGAGCCGAAGCTCGGCAGGCCGCCGCCCTTGGCCAGGAGGAACAGCGCCCAGGCCACGGCCACGGCGGTGAAGCCGAGCAGGCTCAGCAGCTGGGGCAGGATGGTGCCGCGACGGTTCATCAGCCTTCGTCCTTGACGGTCGGCACGGTGCCGTTGGTGGTGACGCCGCCGGAGCAGTTCTTCACCGGCGTGCGCGGAGCGGTCCCGGTGCCGCCGAGGTCGGGCACGCCGACGGCGAGGTTCCCGCGCGGGATCGGCCCGGAGATGTCCCCGAACTTCGACAGCGACGCGTTCCACTGGAAGAAGCCGATGACCCCCTGCTCGCACTTCACGAGGCTGGTGGTGATCTTGTCGATCGACCCGGTCTGCGGGCGCAGGGCGACGATCGACGCCTGGAGGTTGCGGGCGACCGGCCGCAGCTGGTTGGCGAAGGGGACGAGCTGCGTCACCGGAGCGCGCAGGCGGCGGACCGCGGGGCTGAGGACGCCGTTGAGCTCACGGACGTCCCGCAGGGCTGCGGGCAGACGGTCGGCGACCGGGTCCAGGTCGGTGACCGCGCGGTCCAGGTCGGGCAGCACGCCCCGCACGGAGGCGAACGACGCGTTGATCTCGTTCACGGTGGGCGGGAGCTCGCGCAGCGTCCGGTCCAGGTCGGGCGAGCCCTGCTGCAGGGCACCGAGCGTGGCGCTGCCCGCGGCGACGAGCGTGCGCAGCTGCTGCTGACGGGTCCCGAGCTCCGTGGTCAGGACGCCGGCGTTGTGGACCAGGCGCCTCGTGAGTTTCTGGTGGCGCGCCACCGCGTCGGTGATCCTCCCGGCGTCGGCGAGGAACGGGGAGAACGCGTCCACGGCGGCCCGGAGCGCCAGGCCGCGGTCGTGCAGGCCGTTGCCGAGGTTGTCGAGCAGCTGCTCGAGCCGGACGCGCGTGTTCGGGTTCAGCGCGTTCAGGACGTCGTTGATCTTGACGTTGCTGGCCGTGCGCGTCTCGGGCAGGACGTCACCGCCGCCGAGCTCGCCGGCGGATCGGTGTCCGGGATCGACGACGTCGAGGTACATGTCGTTCAGGGGCGTCTCGGGACGCAGCTCGGCGCGGGCGTCCTTGTAGATCGGGTAGTCCTTGCGCACGCTCAGGCGCAGGATGAGCCGCGTGCCATGACGCTCGATCTTCTTGATCTGGCCGGCCGGGACGCCCAGGTAGCGGACCTGGTTGACGCCGGGCAGGACGCCATAGGCGTCGTCGATCGCGAACTGCACCTCGCGCGTGCTCTTGAACAGCGTCGGGGTCAGCTGCGAGAACAGCAGCGCCCCGCCGACGAGCGTCGCAATGACGGCCAGGACGATCGGCGGCAGCGAGGGAAGCGACCGCCGCGCCTCGAGCCGCAGGCGGGTCGCGTTCAATCCTCCGCTGAGGCGGTCACGCGTGTCGACGGGATCCCGATGATCGCCGGTCACTTTGAGCCTCCGCCCGGGGCCGGCTTGAGGCTCGGCACGTAGTTCAGGTAGTTCTTCAGCGCGGTCTGCAACGAGTCGCACGCCAGCGCCTGGGCGGCGGTCGGGTCCGTGAGCGCGGCCTTGCAGGGCAGGTACACGGACTTCGTGCCCGCCGTCGCCGGGAAGCGGATCAGGTGGCCGCTGCCGTCCTGCTGCGAGGCGAGGCCGCCGAAGCCGGCGGCGGTGCCGCCGATCATGACCGAGGTCGGCTTGCCCGTTCCGGGGTCCTTCCGCGAGAGGTAGGGCAGGATCTTGTCGTCGAGGCGGTCCACGGACGGCTGCAGCGCGTCGAGCAGCGGCGTCCCCTGGCGGCTCAAGGAGGCCAGCGACAGCACCGTGGGCCGGAGGGTGCGGACCAGCGGCCGTGCCTGGGCCAGCAGACCGGACGTGTCGCCGAGCGTCGGTCGCAGTTCCGCGAGGGTCGGTGCGACGCCGGGAGCGGCCCGGTCGAGCTTCGCCACCAGGGTGTCCGCCCCCTTCAGCGTGCGGTCGAGCCGCGTGAGCGTGAGGTCGACGTTCTGCGTGAGGGCGGGCCCGTCGTCGAGCGTCGCGCGCAGGTCGGCCTCCCGGGCGGCGGTGACGGAGACGAGCGACGCAGCTCCCGAGACGAGCTTCTGCAGATCGTCGTCCGGGGCGTCGAGGGCCGCGACGGTCGCGGCGGTCCCGGTCAGGACGCGGCGCAGGTCGACGTCCGGCTCGCGGCCGCGCAGGGCACCGGCGCCGGCCTGCAGGCTCGGGGAGACGCGCTGCGCCTCGTCGAGCAGGTTCGGCAGCGTGTTCGGGTCCCGGAGGCCCTTGGCGAGCTCCTTCGGGAGCGTGGTGAGGCCCCTGCGGACACCGCCCTTGAAGATGGAGGTGACGTCGTCGAGCTCGACCTGCTGCACGGTGTGGGCGCGTGGGATCTCGTGGTCGCCGAGCGGGCCGGACCGCTTGGTGCCGCGGTCGACCTCCAGGTAGAAGGAGGAGCCCAGCAGGTTGCGCCAGCGCAGCTCGACGACGCTGTCGCGGTACAGCGGGCCGGCATCCGGTTCCACGTCGAAGGTGACCTTCGCCCCGCGGCCGCCGCCGATGTCCTCGATCTTGCGCACCTCGCCGGCCTTCTGGCCGTCGACGCGGACGGGGTCCCCGGTCTGCAGCTGCGGGACCGCGGAGAACTCCGCCGTGACGGTGGCGCCGTCCTTGTGCAGGTAGTCGTAGGCGTAGCCGAGGTACCAGAACAGCGTGATGGCGAGCGCCACGATCAACGCGACGGCCCCGAGCCCGGCCATGCCGAAGCGGTCCTTGATGGTGGTCATCGGCCGGTTCCTCCGTCGAACTGCGGGTACGGCTTGGCGAGGTACTTGCACGGCGTGACCTGGTCCATCGTCTCGCGGCGCAGCAGCCCCGAGGTGTCCTTGACCCCCAGCGGCTCCGCGCTGATCGGGAGCAGCAGCTGCAGGCGGAAGGCCTGCGCCTTCCCGATCGGGCCGTCGGGACCGGGCTGCGCGAAGCCGGTCATCGAGCGCATGGTCTCCCCGAAGTTCACGACGTCGCAGCTGTAGCGGGCGACGGTGTGGAGGGGGTCGGATGCGCTGGTCAGCAGGTTCCTCAGTGGCGTGAGGACCGGCCGCACGGCGCTCGTGATCCTCAGGGCCCCGGGGACGGCCGCCGGGACGGCCTTGAGCAGCTGGTTCGTGCGGTCGAGCGGGACAGGAGCGGCCTTCAGCAGCGCCGTCAGGCTGTGCAGGCCCGCGGGTGCCCCAGGAAGCGTCCGGGTGGCGGCGGTCGCGGCGCGGCGGACGGACGCCAACAGGCGGGTGCCCTCGGCGAGGTCGGGACGCAGGGCGGCGAGGGTCGGCGGCGCGACGTCGAGCGTCTCGCGCAGGTCCTTGCGCTTGACGATGAACGGCTCGAGGGCCCCGGACAGCTGCGGCATGGCCGCGCCGAGGCGCTCGCGGTTGGCGTCGAGCGGCGCGACTGCCGCGTCGAGCGCCGGGAGCAGGCGACCCGCGGCCCCCTCGCGCTTGAGCACCTTGCGGGAGAAGACGCCGAACTTGGCTGCCCGCGTGCCGATCGCGTGGATCGAGTCGTTGAGCGGCGCCCCGTTGGTGAAGAAGCCCTGGCCGAGGCCGCCGACCATGTCGCTGAGGCCGCCGCGGGTCTGGGCGTCGAACGTGTCGAGCGTCTCCGGCAGACCGTAGGTGTAGCTCGCCGGCGTGCCGGTGATGGTGGCTCCGTCGGCGATCGGCTGCGTGCTCCTGCCGGGGATCAACTCGACGTACCGGGCACCGAGCAGGCCGGCGCCGCGCACCGCGACGTGGGTGTCCGCCGGCAGGCTCGTGCCGGGCTCGATCTGCAACTGGATCCGCGGCCGGCCGTCCGTCCCGACGTCGCGCTTGAGGACCTGGCCCACTCGTGCTCCGGCGATGCGCACCGGGTCGTGACTGAGCAGGTTGCCCACCTGCGGCGTCGACACGTAGACGGTGGAGTAGTTCCGCAGCGGGACGCCGTTGTAGACCCGCAGCGCCTGCCAGCCGAGGATGGCCAGCAGGATCACGACAGCGATCCCGCCGACGGCGGTCGACACCGGCGGAGGGGTGTCGCGACGGCGGGTCGTGCGGCCGGGCCGGGTGCGCATCTACTTGCCCATGAGGTAGTCGAGGAGGGAGGTGGCGTCCTTCGGGGACCCCGGCTTCGGCGCGGCCTGACCGGTGAGCCCGCTCACGATGCCGCCGACCGTCTTGCCGACATCGGGCAGCGTGATCGGCGGCAGCCCCGGCAGTTGCAGGGTCTTGCCGGGCACACTGGGACGGGAGGGCGCGGGCGCGGCGGGAGCCGGCGCGCCCGCCTGCGAGCCGCCGTCGGCGGACGGACGGCGCTTGGCCTTGGTGGCCTTCGCCCTCGGGGCCAGGCGGTCGATGACGCTCTTCAGCGCGTCCGGGGCGACCGACGCCTCGCCACGGAAGATGTGGCTGGCCGCGTCGCGGAACTGGATGGCGCCGGCCCAGTTCTCGAGCACCGCGAGGATGTTGTTGAACGAGCGGTCGGTCAGCTTGGTGATCGGCGGCAGGTCGGTGCCCGCGGTGGTCCGCAGGGCGCTCAGCGCCGGGCCCGCCTTCCGGAGCACCGGAGTCGCCTGCGTGGCCAGCTGCACGAGGGTCGGAGCGACGTCCGTCGCGGTCTTCAGCGCGGGCCGCGCGGCCGAGGTGAACGGCTGCACGCGATCGAGCGTCGTGCGCAGCGGCAGGGCGACCGCGCTCAGTTGCCGTGCGGCCGGACCGAGCGGTGTGGTCGTGGCCCGCAGCTCCGCGAGGAAGCCGCGCAGGCTCTGCAGCGCGCCCGGGGCGTTCGCGAGCGTGGCCCTCAGCTGCGCCTGCTTGGTGGACCCGGTGACCGCGGCCTGACCGACCCGGTCGATGAGCTGCACCACGTCGGCCTTGCGCCGCGTGACGTCGGCCACGTAACGATCCCCGGTCTGCACCAGGCGCTCCAGCGACGCGTTTTCGTCGGCCAGTTGGCGCAGGACCCCGTCGGCGTCGCCGATGGCGGGACCGACGTCGCGCAGGGCGTCGCTGAGGTCCTGCCGGCGGCCGGTCAGCGCGGTGCCCGCCTCGTTGAGGAAGATCGCCAGCCGCGTGCGCGTGTCGGTGTCGAGGACGTCGAGGACGCGGTCGAGGTCGGTGCCCGTGACGATGTGGCTGCGCGGGATGGTGAAGCCCGAGTCGGCCGGCAGGGACGCCGACCCCTTCGTGAGCTGCACCTGCTTCTGCCCGAGGACGTTCTGCGCGACGATCGTGGCGCGCGTGTCGCGGCCGATCGGCTTGAACCGGTCCTGGATCCTCAGCGTCACGACGGCCTGGCTCGCCTTCGTGTCGACGCCGACCTTGACGAGGCCGACCCGCACGCCGCCCAGGGTGACCGGGGAGCCGTTCTTCAGCCCGCCGGTGTTGTCCATGCGCAGCTTCAGGTCGTAGGTGTCCTTCCCGCCGGTGAACAGCATCACGGCGACGAGGGCGAGCGCGGCGAGCAGGGCCACGCGGCTGAGCGTCACGGCCTTCACTTCTTCCCCCCGCGGGTCGTGGCGGCAGGGAGGTCCGTGACCGGGTGCTCGCCCTCTTGGTCCTTCGTCGGGTCCACGGCGTCGGGACCGGCGCCGCACTCGGGCTGGTACCAGGTCTGGCCGGCGTTGAAGCCGGGCGGGCGCGGGAAGCCGTAGCGCAGGTCGGGGTAGGTCTTCTTCAGCTGCGCGGGCGTCTGCGCCACGTCGTTGTCCGGTGTCGGGAGGAAGTTCTCGACCCGGGCCCGCAGGAACTTGTCCTTCGTGTCGGCCATCGACATGAAGTCGCCCCAGGTGGTGAGCAGGCCCATGATCTCCGGCGAGTAGGGCCGGATGCACTTCAGGTTCGTCGTGGCCTTCTCGGCCACCGATCCGAGCTGCGGTGCGAGCTTCGTCGTGCGCCTGAGGAACCGGTTCACCTGCGTGGTGGAGGCGGCGACCGTCTTGAGCGTGGCCTTCGCGTCGGGCGCGATGGTCTGGACGGACGCGAGGACGCTGTCCAGCGGCGGGGCGATCGCGCGCAGCTGCCGGACGCCGGGCGCCAGCTTGGTCGCCAGGCGGCCGGCGCCGTCGAGGGTGTCCTCGGCGTGCCCGAGCGTCGTGCGCGTCTGCGTGAGCATCGCGGGCAGCCGGTCGAGCGTCGTCTTCAGCTGGCCCTGCTTGTCCGCGACGGCGGCGAAGGTGCTCGCCGCGCCCGTGAGCAGCCGCTGGAGGTTCGGGTCCGCGCGCCGGACGGCGTCGACGACGTCGTCCGTGCGCACGAGCGTCGTATCGAGCGCGTCGCGCTCCGCAGTCAGGTCCTCGAAGACGTGGACGGCCTGGTCGAGGGCCGGGGGCGTACGCGTGAAGACCTTGACGAGCGGCGTCCGCGAGCGGGCCAGCGTGTCGCCGGACCGGTTGATGAACGCCTTCAGGTCGGTCCG
>JAOPZU010000539.1 GCA_025963955.1 Solirubrobacterales bacterium | reverse complement strand
GCGGGCAGCGCGCCCGCGGTCACGCCCTCGACGCCGCAGCGCGCGCCACGCTCGGGCTCGAGCGCACCGCGAACCTCTCGACGTCGGTCATCGTCGGGCAGGTGAGGTCCACCGCGACCGACCTGGTCAAGGCGCTCGGGGCCTCCGACGAAGAGGCCGTGGAGGCCGTTCGCGCCGCGGTGCGTGAGCTCGCCCGTCAAGAGCTGCACGACGGAGCGTGAACGAGCGACGCCGCCCGGGTGGGCGGCGTCGTCGAAGCACTTCGTCGTCAGTGGCGGGAGAAGGATTCGAACCTTCGAAGGCAGAGCCACACGGTTTACAGCCGCGCCCCTTTGACCGCTCAGGAATCCCGCCGGGGGTCGCGGAGTGTAGCGGGAGTGCCGCCGCAGCGGCGCGTCGCGCGACGGCTCCGGCCTGGCGCTTCAGCTCGCGCTCAGGAACGACGAAGGGCCGGCTCGCAGAGCCGGCCCCTCGTCCCTCTCTCCTCCCTCAAGGAGAGCGCTCGCTGCGACTCAGGATGCGTCGCGGAGCCGCTGCGCTTCTGGCAGCGACTCGAGCTTCTTGAGCGTGTGGTTCTCGATCTGGCGGATGCGCTCGCGGGTCACGTTGAACGCACGGCCGACCTCCTCCAGCGTGCGGGGCCGGCCACCGGTGAGGCCGAAGCGCATCTCGATGACCTCGCGCTCACGCTGCGGCAGCGTGGCGAGGGCGCGGTGCACGTTCTCCTTGCGGAGCGTGTCCGACGCCAGCTCGAACGGGGACACCGCGTTGGCGTCCTCGACGAAGTCGCCCAGCTCGGACTCCTCCTCCTCGCCGATCGGCTTCTCCAGCGAGATCGGCTGCTGGCTCATGCGCATGATGTCGCGGACCTCGCGCGTCGTGCACTCGAGCTCCTTGGCGATCTCGTCGGGCGTGGGCTCGCGGCCGAGCGACTGCACGAGCTGACGCTCGACGTGCACGACCTTGTTGAGCTTCTCGACCATGTGGACCGGGATCCGGATGGTCCGGCCTTTGTCCGCGATCGCGCGGGTGACCGCCTGCCGGATCCACCACGTGGCGTAGGTGGAGAACTTGTAGCCGCGGCGGTAGTCGAACTTCTCGACCGCGCGGATGAGGCCGAGGGAGCCCTCCTGGATCAGGTCCAGGAACGTCAGGCCGCGGCCGAGGTAGCCCTTGGCGATCGACACGACGAGGCGCAGGTTGGCCTCGACCATCTGCTGCTTGGCCTCCATGTCGCCGCGCTCGATGCGCTTGGCGAGGGACACCTCGAGCTCGGCCGTGAGCAGGTTGACCTTGCCGATCGAGCGCAGGTACAGGCGCAGCGAATCCAGCGACGGCTCGACCGTGAGGTCGATCTGCGGCTTCTTCGGCGCGGGCTGCTGGGACGCGCGCGCCTCGGCGGCCGCCTCCATCTTCCCGTTCTCGCTCGTGGCGAGCTTGCCGTCGGACGTCACGACCTCGATGCCCTGGTCGACCAGGTAGGCGTGGAGTTCGGTGACCTGCTCCTTCGAGACCTCCACCTCTTCCAGCGCGGTGGTGATCTGGTCGATGGTCAGGGCTCCCTTTTCCTGACCGTCCGCGATGAGCTGCCGGAGTTCGTCCATCTCGAAGATGGGCGCCTCGTCGGCGAGCAGTGCAGTGCTTTTGTTCCTCAAGCCCGTCCCTCACTCATGCAGTTCTGAGCGTCCCGTCGCCGGAGCGCCCCTCCTATTTCCCTTGTCCTGCTGTGATGCTGCGTGAGCGCGCAATCGTGCGACTTTGCCGCCGGAGCACCGGCGAAGAGCTGAGCCATTGAGTCCTCTCGGTCGTACCCGGAGGGGCTTCCAGCCATCCCGGAGTGATAGCACAAGTCTCATACGACACGAGCCATGCTCGACACCCCGTCGAGTCCGCCCCGGACTCCCCCGCTACCCTCAGCACCCCCCGCTCATGAACCCTTCGCCCTCCGCTCTCTCCGGCCCCGACGTGCAGGCGTCGCTGCCCGGACTCCAGGTCTCGCTCTCCCGCGTGGGGGTGACGAACGTGGAGAAGGTCATCCGCATCCGTGACGACCACGGCCGCGAGCAGCTCTTCTACGCGACCCTCAACTGCTTCGTCGACCTCGGTCCGCAGCAGAAGGGCGCGCACATGAGCCGCTTCGAGGAGGTCGTCAACGAGGCGATCGGGGAGGTCATCCTCGGCGAGTCCGCGTTCCGCGCGGAGTTCCTCGCCGAGCGCATCGCGGACATCGTCCGCGAGCGGCAGGACGCGCTGCGGGCCGAGGTGACGATCGAGGCGCGCTACCCGGAGCACAAGCCGGCGCCCGTCTCGGGCATCCAGACGCAGGAGATCTACACGCTCTACGGCGTCGCGGTCGCGTCCGCCGGCGGCACCCGCCGCATGGTCGGCGTCGCCGCCGCCGGGATGACCGCGTGCCCGTGCGCACAGGGCATCCTCACCGAGCGCGCGCGCGAGCGCCTGGTCGCCGACGGGTTCACGGACGAGCAGATCGGGCGTGTCTTCGAGGCCGTCCCGGTCGCCACGCACAACCAGCGCGGCCTGGGCACGCTGCACCTCGGGATCCCGGAAGGCCTGGACGTCAGCCTGGACGCCACGGACCTCGTGGCGATCGTCGAGGAGTCGATGTCCTCGGAGATCTACGAGATGATGAAGCGCTCCGACGAGGGCACGGTCGTGGAGAAGGCGCACCGCCGGCCGCGCTTCGTGGAGGACTGCGTGCGCGAGGCGATCCGCGGCACGCTCGAGCGCTACGTCGACCTACCCGACACGGTCTTCCTCTCCGCCCGCCAGGAGAACCTGGAGACGATCCACCAGCACAACGTCGTCGCCGAGCGCACCGGTCTGCTCGGCGAGCTGCGTCAGGAGCTCTCCACCGGGGAGCACCTGCCGCACCACACGTCGATGCGCGAGTGGCTCGACGGCGGGAGCTGAGCGCCGCCCCCACGGGGGCACCCGTCCGCGGTCGTCCGTCCTAGGCCGCGAGGCCCGAGCAGCCGAGCAGCGTCCCCTTGACCGGGTCGTACTCGACCGCGACCAGCGGGAAGGAGTCCGCGTGCTCGTACAGCGTCTTGGGCAGGTCGCCCGCCAGCGACGGGGACTTGTCGTTCGCGAGGACCAGCAGACGGAAGCGCTGGCCCTGCAGGACCAGCACGGTGTCGCCGTCCTTGCGCAGCGTCCGCACGCGAGTGAGCTCCTTCGCGGCGATCTCCCGGCGGGCGGCGCCGAGGTTCGCGGCCCCGTGCACGATGACGCCGTCCCCGCGCTTGATGCAGCTGCGCATGTCCCCGATGAGGTCGTCCTTCGTCGACCCGACCGCGAGCACGAAGACGACGACCGTCAAGATCGAGGCGAGGGCCATAAGGGCTCCGGCGATCTTCATCGGGCTTCGCTCCTGGCGTGGTGGTGGCGCTCCTCGGCCTCGCGCATCAGCCGCCGGAGCCCGAAGAAGTAGTCCACGCCCGAGACGATCGTGATCGCGACCGTCCCGTACACGAGGACGTCGAGCCAGAGGGGCGAGCCGTCGATCGCGATCAGGAAGAAGACGCAGGCGACCTGCACCATCGTCTTGACCTTGCCCCACCAGTTGGCGGCGATGACGACCCCCTGCTGGGTGGCGACCATCCGCGTGGCGGTGACGGCGAACTCGCGGGCGATGATGACCGTCGCGACCCAGGCGGCCACCCGGTCCAGGCTGACGAGCGCCATCAGCGCGGCGAGGATCAGCAGCTTGTCGGCGATCGGGTCCATCAGCTTGCCGAAGTTCGTGATCGCGTTGCGCGAGCGCGCGATGTACCCGTCGACCGCGTCCGTCATCGACGCGAGCGCGAAGACGAGGGCGGCCACCAGATCGCCGTTCGGCGTCTGGTCGAGCAGCGCGACGACGAGCACCGGTACCAGCAGGATCCGGAAGACGGTCAGCGCGTTGGGGAGGTTCAGGGTGAACACGGACGCCCGGGAGTATGGACTGCAGGCCGGGCCGGCGTTCCGGGCGGGTCAGCCCGCGGGCACGACCGGCAGGTCCGGCGCCGGGCCGTCGCCCGCCCCGCGTGTCACCCCGACGCTCGCGACGACGACGAAGGCGATTGCGACGAGCTCGCGGGCGCCGAGCGCCTGGCCGAGGATCAGGAAGCCCGCGAGCGCCGCGAGCGCCGGTTCGAGCGACATCAGGACACCGAAGACGTTCGTGGGCAGCCGGCGCAGTGCCTGCATGTCGAGCGAGTAGGGAATGACCGAGCTCATCAGCGCGACCCCCAGGCCCGCCAGCAGCAGCCGCGGGTCCAGCAGGTCCCCGCCGCCGCCGATCAGTCCGGGGACCAGCGGGACCAGCACCGAGACCATCGCCCCGAGCGCGAGCCCGCGGCCGCCGGTGAAGCGCTGCCCGACGCGCTGGCTGAGCAGGATGTAGCCGGCCCAGCAGGCCGCCGCGATGCTCACGAAGAACAGCCCGAGCGGATCGAGGGGCCCGCCGTCCCCCTTCGCCGTCGCCAGCAGGACGATGCCGCATCCGGCCAGCAGGGCGAAGGCGACGTCCACCCGGCGGCGCGAGCCGATGATCCCGACCGCGAGCGGCCCGGCGAACTCGATGGTCACCGCGATGCCGAGCGGGATGCGGTCCAGCGCGAAGTAGAAGCTCAGGTTCATCCCGCCCAGGACGAGCCCGAAGAGCGCGGCCAGCCGCAGGTCCCCCGGTGGGGTGCCGCGGACCGCGGGCCGCCACGCCAGCATCAGGATCGGCGCCGAGAACCCGAGCCGCAGCAGCGTCACGGCCGCGGGCCCGAGGTCGTCGAAGAGCGTCGCGGCGATCGCCGCGCCGAACTGCACCGACAGGGCGCCGGCCAGCACGAGCGACCAGGCGGGGAGGCGATCGACCATCGCGGGCCATCATGGCGGCTCGGCGCCGGCGGCGGATCGACAGGGCCGACTCCAACGTTCGTCCACCGCGCACCCGCAGAACCGGGGAGAGGACGCTCGTTCGTCCATTGACGCCCGGACGTCGTCGCGCTGGACCTGACGTCGCTTCGGCCGATGACAGGAAGGAATGAAAAGTCAACCGCCCAGGGGCGAGCGGGGGTTCACCCTCGTGGAAGTCCTCGTCGCCGCACTGGTCCTCGTGACCGGCATGCTCGGCGTCCTGACCCTCACCATCGAGGCGCAGTCGGCGACCTTCTCCAACCAGGCGCGCACCGGCGGGACCGCGCTCGTGCGCGAGGTCACCGAGGGGGTCCGTGCGGTGCCCTACGACCAGCTCGTGACCGGCCCGCTGGCCGCCCGGCTGCAGGCACAGACGAACCTCGGCGACGACAGCCCGACGGTCCCCGGCTGGCAGATCCATCGTGGCGCGCTGGACTACACGGTGTCCGTGGGCGTCTGCGCGACGGACGATCCCCGCGACGGGTACGGCAACCACCCCGCCGGCCAGTTCTGCGCGAGCGGCACGACCGGCACGACCTCCGCGCAGTGTGCGCAGCTGCTGCAGCTGGGCGTCGGGGCCGGGCTGCCTGGGGCCGGCGTCACCGCGGCCGCCGCGGTCGGGCTCGGCGACTGCGGGCTGGACGTCGACCTCGACGGTGCGGTCGACGGCCTGGTCGACCTGGCGGGCACGCTCTGCGTCGGGACCTGCGCGCTCGGCGGCGTGGACACGAGCCCGGCGGACGCCAAGCGCGTGGTCGTCCTGGTGCGCTGGGACCGGGGCAAGGGCAGCCGCTACGTGCTGCAGGCCGCCACGATCGCGAACCCCGGGCTCGCCGGCGCGCCGGCGATCACCGCGCTGACCGCGACGCCGTCGGGCGCGGTGACCAGCGCCGCCACCACCTCCGTCGTGCTGAGCGCCGCGACCTCCAACCCCGCCGCGACCGTCGCGGCCTACTTGGACGGCACCCAGGTCGGGGCCGCCACCGGGACCGGGTCGGCCTGGAGCTTCACCTGGCCGCTCGGAACGGTCTCCAGTGGCAGCACACCCGGGGCGAACGAGGTCGTCGACGGCAGCTACCTCGTCGGCCTGAAGGCCTACGACGACAACGGGCAGTTCGGCCAGTCGCGGGCGCTGACGGTCCTCGTCAACCGCCGGGCGCCGTACGCCCCGCGCGCCCTGCGCACCGGACGCAACGGGATGGGCGTCGAGCTCGAGTGGCAGCCGGGCACCGAGCGCGACATCGTCACCTACCGCGGGTACCGCAGCACGGGCAGCGGGTGGGTCCTCGTCTGCGAGACGGTGGCCACGACCTGCCGCGACGAGAACGCTCCCGGTGGGATGCCGAGCTACACCGTGCTGGCCGTCGACCGCGACGCCGCGGGCGATCTGCGCGAGGGGGCGATGGCCACGACGTCCACGGTCCCGCTGTTGAACACGCCGCCGGTGGCGCCGACGAACCTCGTGGCCACCTCGGCGAGCGGGACGACGGTCCTCACCTGGTCGGCGGCCTCGCCCGGCGACCACGATCTGGGCGACAGCGTCGACCACTACACGATCTACCGCGACGGGCAGGCCTACCAGAACCGCTACGAG
>JAOPZU010000524.1 GCA_025963955.1 Solirubrobacterales bacterium | reverse complement strand
CAGGCCGCCGCGATCGCGTAGGCACGTCTGCTGCCGCGCCCGCGGGTCGGTCGACGCCGCCGATTCCGGGGTCTGACGGTCATCGGCCCATCAGATAGTCGAGGAGGCCGCCGAGGCCGCTGCCGAGCTGCCCGGGCGCCGTGATGTTCGGCAGCGGCAGCTTGGGCGCGATGACCTTCGGCAGCGAGAGCTGCGGCAGGCGACGCTCGGGAGCCGCAGGGGTCACGGTCGGCGCGCCGGGGACCGAGCCTGCGTTCGCGGCGGGTCGGCGGAGCGCGCTCCTGGCCGGCGGGGACTTGACGAACTGGTTCAGCGTGTTCACAGCGTCGCCACCAAGCTCGACCGAGACCCGGAAGACGTGGCCGACGTTGTCGCGGTTCTGGATCGCTCGCGCCCACCCCTGCATGACGCCGAGCGTGTCGCCGATGCTGTTGTCGAGCAGTGACGAGACCGGCCTCAGCGCCGTGGCGAACGTTCTGAGGCTCGCGGCGGCCGGGCGCAGGCGGATGACGACGGGTGCAGCTTGGCGGCCGAGGCGTTCGAGCGTCGGGGCTACGGAACGCGCGGTGCGCAGTGTCGGCCGTGCGGCGGCGGTGAACGCCGGAAGCGCGCGGAGGGTCGCCGTCAGTGGCTGCGCGGTTGCCTTGAGGCCGCGGGCGGCCGGCCGCAACGGCACAGCGGTCCGCTCGAGCTGCACGAGCGTGCTGCGGAGCTGGCGTATCGCGCCGGGGGCCCGCTGGACGGTCTGGCCGAGCGCGGTGCGGCGGCTGGCGAGCGACCCGAACGCCCCGTCCGCACTTGCCACCAAGCGGCCGAGCGCTGAGCGCTGCGGTGCCGCCGTGGCGAGGATGCGGTCGCTGCGCTCGACCAGCTGTCCCAGGGCACGGTTGTGCAGTGCCAGCCCGTTCACGAGCAGGCCGACGGCGTCGAGGGTCGGAGGCAACCGCAGCAACGTCGTGCCGAGGTCACGGCCGCGGCCCACGAGCGCTTGCCCCTGGCTGACGAGAAACGCGCTCAGCGCGACGCGGGTGTCCGCGTCGAGCACTGAGAGGACGTCGTCCAGATCACTCGGCGTCGTCGTACGTGCCCGCGGGATCTCAAAACCCGAGGACGCTGGGCGAAGGTCGGCGTTGCCTGGGGTGAGGTCCACGTATTTCTCGCCGAGGAGGTTGCTCGCACGCACGGCGGCCCTGGCGTCGGTGCCGATCGGCCCGACTTCCTCATCGAGCTGCAGGACCGCGACCGCGTGGTCAGCCTTGTCGAGCTGCACGTCGACGACCTTGCCGACGGGTGCGCCGGCGATCTTCACGAGGAAGTTCTTGCGCAGTCCGGCGGCGTCGCCGGCCTGGACACGGATCCGGTAGCCGTCACCGCCGTCGCCCACCCGCAACGTCGCCAGGGTCGCCAGGGCAGCGACGAACAGGGCGACGAGCGCGGTGCGGGGCAGGCGCCGGCTCATCGTCCGGTCCTCCGCTCCGGGTCTTTGGAGGCGTCGAGGGCGTCGGCACCAGCGCCGCATTCGGGCAGCAGCCACGGGTGGCCGGCGTCGAGGCCGGGGGGGCGAGGCATCGCGTAGAAGACGCGATCCTTGAAGGTGCTGGTGACCTGCTGCGAGCTGAGCGGGCTGCCCGCGGCGACACCGGGCGGCAACTGCGTGAGGTCGACCCGTCCGTATCCGCCCTCGCTGTCGGTGCCGGCGAATCCCGTCCAGGTCGACGCGGTTCCGGCGATCTCCGGGGCATACGGCCGGACGCAGCCGACCATCGGCGCGAGCGTCTTCAGCACCGACCCGGATCTCGGCAGGAAGGTCGTGCCGGCGCGAAGAAGACGGTCGATCCGGGGGGCGGCCCGGGTCCCCGCGCGCAAGGTCGCGGTCGCGCGGGGCGCCACCGTCAGCAGCGTGCCGGCGGTGCGGCGGATGCTCGGTGCGACGGCGCTCAGCGCGCGGGCCCCGGGTGCGAGGTCGGTGACGAGGGCCTGCAGCCCCACGAGGCTGCGGTCCAGATGGGCCAGCGTGCCCTGCGCGGTGTGCAGCGTGCCGGGCAGTCGCTGAAGCGCGGCCTTCTGCGCCGCTGCGCGCAGCGCCAGCTCGTCGAACGTCCCGGCGGCTCGGCTCAGCAGCGCTCGCAGCGCGGTGTCCTGTGCGCGCAGAGTGCTTGTCGTCCTGGCGCCGGCACGGACCAGCGTCCGCAACGCAGAGGGATCGCCCCCGAGGTCGTGGGCGAAGTCGGCGTACTCCTGGAGTCCACGGGACCCGTCGCGCAGCCCTGCAGCGATCGCCTGGCCGTGACCCTCCACCGTGTCGGCCGTCTCGTCCAGCACGCCAGCGAGGTTGGCGCGGGTCGGCGCGTCGAAGGTGTTGAAGATCTGGTCGAACTCCACCGGCGTGATCGTCGCCGCAGTGCTCAGCACGCTGCCATCTGCGAGCGGCGGCGCGGCTGCGGGCCCAGGGCTCAGGCTCACAAAGCGCCCTGCGTACCCGCTGACCGACCCGTAATGCAGCCTGGCGACCGTGCCGTGGCGCAGTGGCCAGTCCCGATCGGAGATGCTCAGGTCGACCACGGCATCGCCGTCGACCTCGCGGACGCTGGAGATGTGGCCGATCTTGCGACCCGCGATCCGGACCTCCTGCCCGGGGACGATCTGGACCGCCGCGTCGAAGGCCGCGTGCAGGGTGTGGTCCGAGCCTGCGCCGCGATAGATCATCGCGGTGGCGAACACCACGAGCAGCAGGGCCGCGATGGCGAGAGCGCGCACCGTCAGCCCCCGAAGCTGATTCCGTAGCTGCCGCCCCAGAACATGGTGGACAGCGCGCCGCCGATGACGTGGATCAACACGAGGTTGACGATCATCGAGCGAGCTGTGGCGTCGCCGACGCCGGCGGGTCCGCCGCTCGCGCGGTAGCCGTAGAACATCCCGACGATGGCGATCGCTGTCGCGATGGTCATCGTCTTGATGAAGGAGTAGAGGGTGTCGGGCGTCGTCCACGTGGCGAGCAGGAGCGCCTCGAACTGTCCGCGGGAGACGGCGCCGAACTGGACGAGCACCGTGAGCGACGTGCCGATCACCCCGAAGATGATCGCCATCGCGTAGATGGCCGGAACCGTGATCCACACCGCGAGCAGTCGCGTCGCGATGACGTAGCGCATCGGGTCCACGCCGACCGATTCCAAACCGTCGATCTCCTCGTTGATGCGCATCGAGCCGATCTCTGCGACGAGCCCGCAACCCACCTTCGCGGCAAACAGGTAGCCGAACATGTAGGGCCACATCTCTCGCAAGCCGCAGATCGGGGTGTTCGCGCCGAGGAAGCTCTCCGCACCGATGCTGCGCAGCAGGTAGACGCCGAACAGGCCGCATTCGCCACCGATGACCATGACCATGCCGACGATCACGAGCGTCGTGCCGAGGATGAGGATCGACGCTTGGCGGAGGATCTCGGCGAAGTAGCGCGAGGCACCCGCCGCGGCGAAGATCGCGCGGCCGGCGAAGCCGATCAGGTCCCCCGCCTCGTCGGCAAGACGGGCTCCGGGGAGACGTCTACGCGGTGCCGTCGGCCGTTTGCCTTGTGTGGCAGCCATGATCAGCGGATGTCCTGAGCGGACGGGAACGCCGCCTGATAGGTGCCGTTGAAGGCGTAGTTGAAGACGAAGATGGCGATGAACGCGAGGACGACGGCCTGGTTGACCGCGCGCCCGACGCCCTCGCTGCCGCCGCTGGCGTTCATGCCCTTGTGGGTGCAGACGATCCCGATGATGAACCCGAAGACGGTCGTCTTGACGATGTTCGCGGCGAGGTCGGGCAACGTGAACCCGGCCTGGAACGTGGCGAGGAAGCCGGCGGTGGTACCGCCGAAGGCACCGACTGCCGCGACGCCCGAGAGCGTCGCGAAGATCAGCCCGACGATGTTCAGCGCGGGCGCGAGGACCATCAGCGCCAGGACGCGGGGGGCGACCAGCGTGCGCACCGTGTCGACGCCCATGACGGCCAGCGCGTCGAGCTCGTCGCGGACCTTGCGGGCCCCGAGGTCGGCGCAGATCGCGGTGCCGGCGACTCCGGCAACCACCATCCCGGTCACGAACGGGACGAACTCGCGCAAGGACGCAACGGAGAACAGCGCACCCATGCGGTCTGGTGAACCGAGCTCGGAGACCAATCCGCCGCCCTGCACCGCAACAGCCCCGAAGCCGAAAGCGAAGAGCGACAGGATCGTCGGCATCAGCGCTCGACGCACGAGCTGCCAGGCCTGCGTCACCGCTTCGCGGCGCCACGAGGAGGGCCGCGTGAACCAGCAGCGGATGGTGTTGGCGGCGAGCGTCGCGAGCGCGGCCAGCTCGAGCGCGAAGTCCTGGAGGCGCGACGGCGCGAGCGGGGGCGCGGCGTCCGAAGCGCCGGCTGCCGGAGCTGCGGACGCGTGCGGGGTGACCGCGGGACGCGCCATCAGTCCATCCCCAGAGGGCCGGTTGCTTCTCCGGCGAGGAACTGGCGGACGAAGAGGTTCTCGGACGCGAACATGTCGCTGGCCTCGCCCGACTGCACGGTTTGTCCTTTCCACAGGACGGCCAGGTACTCGCCGATTCGTCGTGCGGCTGCGATGTTGTGCGTGATTACGACGTACGCGCCTCCCTGTTCGGCGTGGATCTCCTGGATCAGCTCGCAGAGCAGCGCGGTGCGGATCGGGTCAAGGCCGGAGTCGGGCTCGTCGAACAGCATCACCTGCGGCTCGAGGACGAGCGCACGGGCAAAGCCTGCGCGCTTGCGCATCCCGCCGGACAGTTCGTTCGGACGGCGCTGCGCGGCCGCGCTGAGCCCGACCTGCGAGAGGCGGTGATGCACGACCTCGGCGACCTCGGCTTCGGTGAGATCGGTGTGCTGGCGCAACGGAAACGCGACGTTGTCGAAGATCGTCATCGATCCGAGCAGCGCGCCATCCTGAAAGCAGACGCCGAAGTTCGTGCGCATCTCCAGCAGTTCCGACTGGCGCATCTTGGGAACCGATCGGCCCTTGACGATGACGTCCCCTTGGTCGGGGAACATCAGTCCCATCAGGTGCTTGACGAGCACGCTCTTGCCGGTGCCCGACGGTCCGAGCAGCACGCTGATCATGCCGTCCGGGAAGCCGACGTTCAGGCCGTCGAGGATCTTCGTGGGGCCGAACGACTTGTGGACGTCGTGGCACTCGATGGCCCAGAAGCCCGCTTCGGTGTCGCGGTCGAACCGCAGGTCACCGTCGTGCTGGGCGGCGTAGACGCCGGCCGCGTGACTCATGTGAGGGGACCCCCGGACACAGCAGTCACCTTTCCAGGGCACCGGCCCGGGACCGCTGGCATCCGCAACCAGACTTCGGACGCATTCGTTGTCATCCGGTCATATCGGCCCCTCGCGGATCGGCCGGTACGCCGGAGGTGACGCGTCGGTGCACATCAGAAACAATCAGTTCTGATGTTTTGGCTCGCCGCAACGACGGCTGACGACGTACGATCAAGCGGAATGGCCAACCCCCTCCCCGCCCTCGCGCCCCAGCAGCAGCGCAGCATCGAGACCCGGCGCCGTCTCCTCGACGCGGCGGTGGCCGAACTGCTCGAGAACGGCTACGGCAGGGTGACGACGGTCAGCGTGGCCCGCCGCGCACAGGTGACCCGCGGCGCCCAGCAGCACCACTTCCCGAACAAGGACGTGCTCGTCGCCGAGGCGGTCCGCCACCTCGCCCGCCGCCAGAGCGAGGAGCTGCGCGACCAGATCGCCGCCCTGCGTCACGGGAAGACCCGGATCGCGAACGCGCTCGACCTCGTCTACGCCCAGTACGCCGGCCCGCTCTTCGCCGCGATGTTCGAGCTCTCGCTCGCGGCCCGCCACGACCCGGCCCTGGCCGACCTCGTCCTCGAGGAAGAACGGAGGATGTCGAAGACCGTCCACGATCTGGGCCGCGAGGTCTTCGGGGCCGACGCCCTGCGGTCACCGGACTTCGCCGCGCGCTGGGCCACAGGTCTTTCGACGATTCGCGGCCTCGCGGTGCTCCGCATGCTCGGCCACTCCGAGCGCTCGCTGCAGCGTCAGTGGCGCTTCGCCCGCGCCCAGATCCTCGCCAGCCTCAACGACTGAACAACGGACCCGGCGCGGGCGCGGTAGGAGTCCCTCAGACGGTGGCCGCGGCCTCGAGGCCGGCCGCCACCGACGCGATCGTCCAATCCTGGGTCGTCTCGGTGACCTCGCCGGTCGTCCACCCGTGCAGCTCGGTGATCGTCCCGCCCTGCACGTCGTAGACCTTGCCGGTCAGCGGGCAGTCCTCCGCCGCGAGGTAGGCGACGAGCGGCGAGATCTGGTGCGCGCCGAAGACGTCGAGCGTGTCCTGATCCTCAGGCATCTTCATCATCTCGCCGACGAAGCCGGGCACGTCGGCCGTCAAGCGCGTCCGGGCCGCGGGCGCGATCGCGTTGACGCGCACGCCGATCCGACCGAGCTCCGCCGCGGCGACGAGCGTCATCGCTGCGATGCCGGCCTTCGCCGAGCCGTAGTTGATCTGCCCCGGGTTGGGCAGCGTGACGCCGGACATCGAGGCCGTGTTGATGACCGCGGCCTTCACCGCCTCACCGCCGGCGGCCCGCGCCTTCCAGTGGTCGGTCGCGTGGCGCAGGGGCGCGAAGTGTCCCTTGAGGTGCACGCGGACGACGAGGTCCCACTCCTCCTCGGTCATCTTGTGCAGGAACGCGTCCCGCAGGATGCCCGCGTTGTTGACGAGCACGTCCAGGTGCCCGAACGTGTCGACCGCCAGCGCGACGAGGCGCGCAGCCCCGTCCCAGTCGGCGATGTCGTCGTGGCTCGCGACCGCTTCGCCGCCGGCGGCGAGGATCTCGTCCACGACGCGCTGCGCGGCCGACGCGTCGGCCCCGGTGCCGTCGGGGCTACCCCCGAGGTCGTTGACGACGACGCTCGCGCCCTCGGAGGCGAAGAGCAGCGCGTGCTCACGGCCGATGCCGTTGCCCGCGCCGGTGATGACCGCGACGCGGCCGTCCAGAGTTCCCATGTGCGTGTGCTCCTGATTCGAGTGAAGAAGGGTTACGAGGCGATCTCGGCGAGACCGTCTTTGATGGCCACCGCGCCGGTGCTGCTCGTCGTCTCGAAGACGACACGGTCGTGACCCTCAGGGCTCTGCCCGTCACGCCACAGGGCGGTGGTGACGGTCTCGGTCGGCTGCACGATGCTCGAGAAGCGGACCGCCAGCCGCTTCAGGCGCGACGGGTCCTCCGGGCAGCACTCGCCGACGACCGCGCGCGAGGTGTAGGCCATCGTGCAGAGGCCGTGGACGATGATCCCCGGAAGGCCCATCTGCTTCGCGAAGGCGTCGTCGAGGTGGATGGGCATCGGGTCGCCTGAGGCCTTGGAGTAGCGCAGCGTCGTGTCTGCGTCGTAGCCGTGGGCGACCGACGCGAACGGCTCGGTGCCGGCGAGCGCCGGCGGGAAGGCGTGCTCGGGCAGCGCGTCCCCGACGCTCTCGCCGAACTCGCCGCCGCGCACGAAGTACGTCATGAGCTGCTCGACGACGAGCTCTCCCGCTTCGTCGCGGGTCTCGGCCTTGCCGAGGACGACGGCACCGGTCGAGCGCTGCGTCACGCCGATGCACATCGCGCGTGAGGTCAGGACGACGCCCGGCCGGATCGGCTGGTGGTAGCGGAAGTCCTGCTGGCCGTGGACGCCGCGCATGAGGATCTCCTGCGGGACGGGAGCGGTGAGGGTCGGCAGCAGCGCTTCGAAGGCCGGGACGATCGCGAAGACCGGCGGCGCGAGGTCACCGGCCGCGTGGGCCGGCTGCGTGTCGTTCGTCGCCTCGGCGTAGGCGGCGATCCGCTCGCGCTCCACCGCGAAGGTGACCGGGGCGCTCCACACGCCGATGCTGTCCGTCTTCCAGGCCTGCGTCGCGGCCTCCATCACGCCACCGCGGGCTTGTAGACGGTGACGACGGCGGCGCCGCCCAGACCGATGTTGTGCTGGACGGCGACCTGCGCGCCGTCCACCTGCCGCTTGTCGGCGGTGCCGCGCAGCTGCCAGGTGAGCTCGCTGCACTGCGCGAGGCCGGTGGCGCCGAGCGGGTGGCCCTTGGAGATGAGACCGCCGGACGGGTTGACGACCGGGCCGTCCCCGCCGTAGGTCGTGGCCTGCGCATCGACGAGCTTGTGCCCCTCGCCCTCGGCCGCGAAGCCCAGCGCCTCGTACGTGATGAGCTCGTTCGCGCTGAAGCAGTCGTGCAGCTCGCACACGTCGACATCGGCGCCGGTGATCTGCGCCTCCTCGTACGCCTCCCGCGCCGCGCCGCGGCTCATGTCCGCGCCGCAGATCGTCATGCAGTCGGCAGTCTCGTCGAACGTCGAGGACAGGTCGGTGACCATCGACTGCCCGGCGATCTCGATCGCCCGGTCCCACAGGTCGTGCTCGTCGACGAAGCGCTCGGAGGCGACGATCACGGCGGCCGATCCGTCGCTCGTGGGCGAGCACTGCAGCTTCGTCAGCGGGTCGTGGATCATCCGCGAGCCCTTGATCTGATCGAGGGTGTACTCGTCCTGGAACTGGGCGTACGGGTTGTTCACCGAGTGCTTGTGGTTCTTCCATCCGATCCACGCGAAGTGGTCCGCGGTGGAGCCGTACTTCTGCATGTGGTCGCGGCCGGCGTTGCCGAACATCTGCGGCGCGAACGGCGTCTCCTCCGGCGCGCGCAGCTCGCTCATGCGGATCATGTGCTTGTCCATCGGGTTCACGCGGTCGGGGAACTTCATCCCGAGCGACCCGCGCTCCATCTTCTCGAAGCCCAGCGCGAGGGCGCAGTCGGCGATGCCGTACTTCACGCTCTCGCGGGCGAGGTACAGCGCGCTCGAACCGGTGGAGCAGTTGTTGTTGACGTTCACGACCGGGATCCCGGTCACGCCGAGCGTGTAGACCGCCCGCTGACCCGCGGTCGAGTCGCCGTAGCAGTAGCCGGCGAACGCCCGCTGCACCTGGTCGTAGCCGACACCGGCGTCCGCGAGCGCGGCCTCACCCGCCTCTTTGGCCCAGTCGGGGTAGTCCCCCTCCTTCGTTCCAGGCTTGTCAAACTTGGTCATCCCGACCCCGATGACGAACGTGCGATTGGTCATGGCGATCAGGGTAGCGCAAATCCATCAGCAGTGATGGTTTATTGATTAAAGGTCGCGGCTCAGAGCCGGCTGTGGACTCTCTCACGTGGCATCGAGCCGGCCGAGGCGACCTACGACGGGTGACGGCGCGGGTGCGCCAGCGTCGAGAGGACTAGCGGCCACGAGCCGACCGCCCCGGGCGGCCAGCCGTCACCGGCGAACGCGCACGAGGAGACCCACCGGCCGCGGCCGCCTACCACGATTTTCACCCCCCCAAGACTGCCACGGTCTTGAGCACCGCGCCATTTTTTCGGACCGCAGTCCGGTGCTCGCGACGCACGAATGTGGCCTAACGCATCAACCCGAGAGCCCTTAAACAAGGGCTTTGGCGCAAGCGACGCGGCCCCCGGGGCCGATCGTCCGGCAGGCCGTTGAAACGACGCCGCTGTGGGACAGTCTTGGGGTAGTCGGGACCCGGATCCAGCGGTCTACAGCGGTCTTGAGCGGCAATACGTCACCGCTCGAGCACCGCGACGAAGGGCACAAAAGCCCTGCAAAGGCGGAGAGACAGGGATTCGAACCCTGGGTACGGCTTACACCGCAC
>JAOPZU010000513.1 GCA_025963955.1 Solirubrobacterales bacterium | reverse complement strand
GCCGCCGCCGTTGCCGCCACCGGCGCCGATCTCCGACAGCTCGTCGGCCGACTTGCCGGCGATGGCCGGGTCCTCGGAGAGGCGCAGGCCGATACGGCCGCGCTCGCGGTCGACCTCGACCACGCGGACGTCGATCTCGTCGCCGCGGTTCATGACCTCCTCCACCGTGTCCACGCGGTTGCCCGGAGAGACGTTGGAGATGTGCAGCAGGCCGTCGGTGCCCTTGGCGAGCTCGACGAACGCACCGAACGTCGTGGTCTTGACGACCTTCGCGCCGGTGAACGAGTCGCCGACCTCGACCTCCTTCATCATCGAGCGGATCCGCTCGGTGAGGGCGTCGGCCAGCGCGCCGTTGGCCGAGTAGATGAGGACCTGACCGTCGTCGTTGACGTCGATCTGGGACTCGAACTCCTCGCACAGGCCGCGGATGGTCTCGCCGCCCTTGCCGATGAGCAGGCCGATCTGCGACTGGTCGATCTTGATCTTCGAGATGCGCGGAGCGTGCTGCGAGAGCTCCTCGTTCGGCTCGGCGATGATCTGCGCCATCTGGCCGAGGATGTCGAGGCGGGCCGCCTTCGCCTGCTCGAGCGCGTCCTTCATGATCTCGAACGTCACGCCCGTGATCTTGATGTCCATCTGGAGGGCGGTGATGCCCTCGGCGGTACCGGCGACCTTGAAGTCCATGTCGCCGAGGTGGTCCTCGACGCCCGCGATGTCGGTGAGCACGACGTAGTCGTCGCCCTCCTTGATGAGGCCCATCGCGATGCCGGCGACGGGTGCCGCGATCGGGACACCGGCCTCCATCAGCGACAGGGAGGACCCGCAGACGGACGCCATCGAGGAGGAGCCGTTGGACTCGAAGATGTCCGAGACCACGCGGATCGTGTACGGGAAGTCCTCGATCGACGGGATGACCGGGACGAGCGCGCGCTCGGCCAGCGCACCGTGGCCGATGTCGCGCCGCTTCGGGCCGCGCATGAAGCCGGCCTCACCCACCGAGAACGGCGGGAAGTTGTAGTGGTGCCAGTAGTACTTCTTCGTCTCCAGGCCGAGCGTGTCCAGCCGCATCTCCTCCTTCAGCGTGCCGAGGGCGGCGACGGAGAAGGCCTGGGTCTGACCACGCGTGAAGAGCGCGGAGCCGTGCGTGCGCGGGGCGACGCCGACCTCGATCGAGATGTCGCGGATCTCCGTCTCGCCACGGCCGTCCGGGCGCTTCTTCTGGACGGCGATGCGCTGGCGGATGGTCGACTTCTCGACGGCGGCGAACGCCTTCGCAGCGGCGGCCTTGTAGGCCGGGTAGGTCTCCGCCTCCGGGTCGCCGGCGTACTGCTCGACGACGGCGTCCTTGACCGCGTCGATCGCGGCGTAGAGCTCGAGCTTGTCCGTGTTGGACGTCGCCGTCTCCAGCGCCGCGCCGTGCGAGGCCTGGATCTGCTGGACGAGCTCCGGGTCGACGTCGCCGGCGTTCGAGATCTCCATCTTCGGCTTGCCGACCTTGGCGGCCAGCTCGTGCTGCGCAGCGCACAGCTTCTTGATCGCGTCGTGCGCGATGTCGAGCGCGTCGAGGATCTCGGCCTCGGACACGATGTTCGCGCCGCACTCGACCATCAGGATGGCTTCCTCGGTGCCCGCGACGATGAGGTCCATGTCGCAGTTCTCGAGGAGGTCCTCCTCCTTCGGGTTCACGACGAAGTTGCCGTCGATCTTGCCGATCCGTACGGCGCCGACCGGGTTCGGCAGCGGAACCGGCGAGATCATCAGCGCGGCGGACGCGCCGTTCATCGCGAGGATGTCGTACGGGTGCTCGTGGTCGACGCTCAGCGTCGTGGTCACGAGGTGGGTGTCGAAGCGCCAGTTCTTCGGGAACAGCGGGCGGATCGGGCGGTCGATCATGCGGGCGGTGAGCGTGCCCTTCTCGCCCGAGCGACCCTCACGCTTGAAGAACGAGCCGGGGATCTTGCCCGCGGCGTACATGCGCTCCTCGACGTCCACCGTGAGCGGCAGGAAGTCGATGTCCTTCAGGCGGCCGACCGTCGCGGTCGACAGGATCATCGTCTCACCCTGGGTGACGACGACGGCGCCGGAGGCCTGACGGGCCATGCGCCCGGACTCGAAGCTGATCTCCGAACCGGCGATCTCGACGGTGACCGTGGTCACGGCGTCATTAGACATAGAGGTAATCCCTTCGTTGCCCACTCTTCGGTGGGTGGGCGTGGTGATGCTTCTCGTATCGGAAGTGCCTTCGAGTCTAACGATCCGCAGGATGTCCCGGCCCGGCGGTCCAGCGCGCGACGGTGGGGGCGTCGGGCGGCCCCGGGTGGGCCTCTGCGCCGGCGAAGAACGTCGGCGTGACCGTCACGCCGGCGCGGAGCCCGGCGCGCACGTCGGCCCGGACGCGGTCGAGCACCGCCGGGTCGCGGCGGTCGGCCTCGAAGCGATCGAGGTCGATGCCCAGTTCGGGACAGCGGGCCCAGAGGTGCGGGTCGTCCGTCCGCCCCGGATCGGCGTAGAGCGAGGCGGCCAGCGCCCAGAAGCGGTCCTGCCGGGCCGCCGCCTCCACCGCACAGGCCAGGGCCACCGCGCGCGGGTGCTTCGCCTTGAGCGCCAGGTGCCGGAACACGAGCCGCAGCGGCGCGCCCTCGATGCGCTCCCACGCCAGCGCGCACCGCGGGCAGGTGAAGTCGGCGTAGAGCACGACCACGGGCGCGTCCTCGGGGCCCCGGACGTGGTCCTGCGGCCCGACGGGCGGTACAGGCGCGCTGCGCAGGTCCTCGCTCATGGACCGCGCAGCCTAGAGGCCCGTACCGTGACCGGCATGCGCATCCACACGATCCACCGCGAGCAGCGGCTGGACGGGACCCCGGACGAGGTCTTCCCGTTCTTCGCCGACGCGTTCAACCTCGAGGCGCTGACGCCGCCGCTGCTGCGCTTCCGCGTCGTCACCCCGCGCCCGATCGACCTCTACGCCGGGGCGCTCATCCAGTACGCGCTGAAGCTCCGCGGTGTCCCGGTCTCCTGGCTGACGAGCATCCAGCGCTGGGACCCGCCGCACGCCTTCGTGGACACGCAGATCAAGGGCCCCTACGCCCTCTGGCACCACACCCACACCTTCGAGCCCACCGCGGACGGCAGCGGGACGATCATGTCCGACACCGTCCGCTACGGCATCGCCTTCGGCCCGTTCGGCGAGCTCGCGAACCGGCTCATGGTCCGCCGCGACGTGGAGGCCATCTTCGACTTCCGCGCCGCGGAGATCCCGCGCCTCCTGGAGCAGTTCCGCGCTCAGAGGTTGTCGAACAGCAGGCCCACGCCCGGCAGCTCGCCCGGGTTGCCGGCCTCGTAGGACCACGTGACCGTCTTGTCCGGCCCGATGATGAGCAGTGCGCGGTTGGTCATGCCGGCCGGCTCGAAGTAGGCGCCGAGCGCGCGGGACGCCGCGCCCTTGGGCTCGAAGTCGGACAACTGCTCGATGGAGACCCCGAGCTTGTCCTTGAAGGCCGCCTGCGAGTAGGTCGCGTCGGTCGAGACGCCGTAGACCTTCGCGCCCTTCGCGGTGAAGTCGTCCATGACCTCGTCGTAGATCTGCAGCTGGTCGGTGCAGACCGGGCTGAAGGCGAAGGGATAGAAGACCAGGACGGTCGTCTTCCCCTCCAGGTCAGCGGGGGTGAAGTCCTCGCCGTCCGCGGTCTTCAGGACGAAGTCGGGGACGGTGGTGCCGGGAGCGATGATGGCCATAGGCGGCCACCCTAGCTTCCGTGACTACTTGCGGAGGCCGAGCTCCTTGATGAGGGCGCGGTACCCCTCGAGGTTCGACTTCTCGTAGTAGCGCAGCAGGCGACGGCGCTGGCCGACGAGCATCAGCAGGCCACGACGCGAGTGATGATCCTTCTTGTTCGCCCGGAGGTGCTCGGTCAGGTCGTTGATCCGCGCGGTGAGGAGCGCGACCTGGACACGGGTGTTTCCGGTGTCCTGGGCGTTCTCGCCGAACTTCGTGATGATCTCTTGCTTGCGCTCTGCGGAAAGGGTGCTCATGGGCGACGTGGAAGGCTAGCAAAGGCCCGGGCCTCCTCGACGTCTCGTGCCATCTGCTCGAGCAGGGCCTCGACGCTCGCGAAGCGCT
>JAOPZU010000485.1 GCA_025963955.1 Solirubrobacterales bacterium | reverse complement strand
AGCCCGTCGCGCCCGTAGCCGAGCCCGAGCCCGAGGTCATCGCCGAGGACGAGCTGCCGCAGCGCCCGCTGCCGCCCATCCCGGAGGAAGCGCCCGATCCGTCGCCGCATCCGGAGGCGCCCGTCATCCCGCCGGGCCTCTTCACGGCGACCGAGCCGGTCCCGCCGGCCTCAGAGCGCAGCGGATCGGTCCTCGACGAGCCGTACGAGGCACCGACGTCCGCGCCGGCCGCGGCGGAGCCGGAACCCGCGTCCGCCGCGTCGTCGGGCGCCGGGGACGGGGACGTCGACGGCGCCCGCCTGATCGCGCTGAACATGGCGCTCAACGGCGCCAGCCGCGAGGAGACCGACGCGTACCTGCGCGACAACTTCGACCTCCCGGACCGGGGCGCGCTCGTCGCGGAGGCGTTCGCGACCGTCGAAGGCTGATCGACTGCGTCGATCAACGGGGTCGAACGACTGCGTCGTTCGGTCGCGGGTCCCTGAGGAAGACGCGGTCATCCACACGATGTTCGGGGAATTTGCGGCGACGCGGTCGCCGTGAGGTCCTCGAACACGTGTTCGGGCGGCTAGGCTTATGTCTTCATGTCGCGGTCCAACAGCATCGTCGTCTCGGGCGCCCGGGAGCACAACCTGAAGGACGTCTCGCTGAGCATCCCCCGGGACGCGCTCACGGTCATCACCGGGCTCTCGGGGTCGGGCAAGTCCTCGCTCGCCTTCGACACCATCTACGCCGAGGGCCAGCGCCGCTACGTCGAGTCGCTGAGCGCCTACGCCCGGCAGTTCCTCGGGCAGATGGACAAGCCGGACGTGGACTCGATCGAGGGCCTGTCGCCCGCGATCTCCATCGACCAGAAGACCACGTCGAAGAACCCGCGTTCGACCGTCGGCACGGTGACGGAGATCTACGACTACCTGCGCCTGCTGTGGTCGCGCATCGGCCACCCGCACTGCCACAAGTGCGGCGCGCCGATCGCCGGACAGTCCGTCGAGCAGATCATCGACCAGGTGATGGAGCTCCCGGAGGGATCGCGGTTCATGGTCATGGCGCCGATCATCCGGGGGCGCAAGGGCGAGTACGGGAAGATGCTGGCCGACCTGCGCGGGGATGGGTACTCCCGCGCCAAGATCGACGGCGAGCTGCGGGGTCTCGAGGAGGAGATCGTCCTCGACAAGAAGTTCAAGCACGACATCTCGCTCGTGGTCGACCGGCTGGTCATGCGGGGCGAGGTCCGCAAGCGGCTCGCGGACTCGATCGAGACGGCGATCGCGCTGGCCGACGGCATCATCGAGATCGAGATCCTGCCCGCACGGGACGCCCCCGAGGGCACCGCCGGCGAGGTCCGCACCTTCAGCGAGAAGTTCGCCTGCCTGAACTGCGGCACCTCGATGCCGGAGCTCGAGCCGCGGATCTTCTCCTTCAACTCCCCGCACGGCGCGTGCGAGCGCTGCACCGGGCTCGGCTCGATGATGGAGATCGACCCGGGCCTCGTCGTCCCGGATCCGTCGCTGTCGCTCGACGAGGGCGCGATCGCGCCGTGGGCGAACTCGAACTCGCAGTACTACGAGCAGATCGGGGAGGCGATCAGCGACTCCTACGGGATCGACCGCACGGTCCCGTTCCAGGACCTGCCGCAGGCGGAGCAGGACCTCTACCTCTTCGGCCTGGGCGACGACCGCGTCCCGGTCACCTACAAGAACCGCTACGGGCGCACCCGCTCCTACAACGCGCGCTTCGAGGGCGTGATGCCGAACCTCGAGCGGCGCTACCGCGAAACGGACTCGGAGGGGATCCGAGAGCGGATCGAGGAGTTCATGGCGGTCGTGCCGTGCCCGGCCTGCAAGGGCTCGCGGCTGCGGCCCGAATCCCGCTCCGTGCTCGTCGGGGGGACAGCCATCCACGAGTTCTGCTCGTTGTCGGTGCGGCGGGCGATGACGTGGCTGGAGGAGGTGCAGCTCTCGGACACCGAACGGCACATCGCGCGGTTGATCGTGCGCGAGATCGAGGAGCGCCTGCGGTTCCTGGAGAACGTCGGCATCGGGTACCTCTCGATGGACCGGGCGGCGGCGACGCTCAGCGGCGGCGAGGCGCAGCGCATCCGGCTGGCCACGCAGATCGGCTCGGCGCTCGTCGGGGTGCTCTACGTGCTGGACGAGCCGTCGATCGGTCTGCATCAGCGGGACAACACGAAGCTCATCAAGACGCTCGAGCGGCTCCGGGACCTCGGCAACACAGTCCTGGTCGTGGAGCACGACGAGCAGACGATGCGGGCGGCCGACCACCTGATCGACATGGGGCCGGGGGCGGGCGAGCACGGCGGACGCGTGGTCGCGGCAGGCACCGCGGAGGAGGTCGCGCAGGTCGCCGAGTCGCTCACGGGCCAGCATCTCGCCGGGACCGCGGTCATCGACGTGCCGCCCACGCGCCGCAAGCCGAGCGGGCACCTGGAGGTCCGCGGGGCCAAGGCCCACAACCTGAAGAGCGTCGACGTCCGGATCCCGCTCGGGACGCTGACCTGCGTGACGGGCGTGTCCGGCTCGGGCAAGTCCACGCTGGTCAACGAGGTCCTGTTCAAGGCCGTGGCGAACAAGCTGCACCGCGCGCGCCAGCGGGCCGGCAAGCACACCGCGGTCCTCGGGCTCGACGCCCTGGACAAGATCATCACGGTGGACCAATCACCCATCGGCCGGACCCCGCGGTCGAACCCGGCGACGTACACCGGGCTCTTCGACGTCATCCGCGACATCTACTCCAAGACGCAGGAGTCCCGGGCCCGCGGCTACAAGGCCGGGCGCTTCTCCTTCAACGTCAAGGGCGGGCGCTGCGAGGTCTGCAAGGGCGACGGGCAGATCAAGATCGAGATGCACTTCCTGCCGGACGTGTACGTGCCGTGCGAGCAGTGCCACGGCAAGCGGTACAACAAGGAGACGCTCGACATCCGCTTCAAGGGCAAGTCGATCGCCGACGTGCTGG
>JAOPZU010000470.1 GCA_025963955.1 Solirubrobacterales bacterium | reverse complement strand
GCGCGTATGAACTGCTCGGGGGTTCGGCGTCCTTCCCCCGTACCGACCACTACGGAGTGACGATGCGCAGCGACGACATGATCGTGCGGAAAGGCGTAGCGCGGGCGCCGGTTTTCGCCGTTGACCTTGCCCGCGAGGAGGATCAGGTCTTCGTGAAGATCTCGGGTGAGCTCGATATCGCCACCGTTGGGATCTTCAAGACCGAGATCGCACCGCGCTGAGCACCGATGCGCGGTCGTTCATCGTGGACCTCGCAACTTGCAGCTTCGTCGACTCCAGCGGCGTAGGCGCGTTGCTCGGTCTGCATCACACACTCCGCGGGTCGGGACGGTCCCTTCTCGTGCTTCCAGGCTCGCGCGCGGTCCGGCGGACTTTCAAGGTCATGGCCATAGACCGAGTGCTTCCCATCGCCGCCGCGGCCTGAGAGCAGATCCATCGGACGTCGGTTGTACCGACCGACCTCACCCGGGACGCGGCCCCGCGTCTTTCGTACTCTTCTAGCCGTGTTGGGGATGGGGCGCTACCGATGATCTCCTTCAACGTAGATACCGCTGCTGCCGGCCCCGTCACGGTCGTCAGCGTGGAGGGCGAGATCGACGTGAGTACCGTCGCCATGTTCCGCCGCGTGTTGCTCGCCGCGAGCCCGCCGACGGTCATCGATCTCTGCGGCTGCGAGTTCATCGACTCAAGCGGAGTCCACGCGATCCTGGAGCACAAGCTCCGCGACCCTTGCGTGCAGATCGCTTGCATCCCGAAGGGGGCGCCCGGAAGAGTGTTGAAGCTGACCCTCGGCGATGTCGTTCCGGTTCACGCGACGCTTGAGGACGCGGTCGCCGCCAGCGAACGCGTGGCGCATCGTCGTCCCGCCTGAGCTCGGCCGGTGCCTCGACGAAGTTGCGGCGCTACATCTTCGCGGGGCCGCCGAAGGCCGCTCCGACTACCCGCCCCACCTGGAAAGCCCTGCTGCGCGCCGACGAGCCCGGTCGGCGGCGACCGGGTCAAGCGGCTCATGCGGCGCGTCTGCCGGCAAGATGGACTGCGGCGCGACGTATACGTCTGGTGCCCGCACGCTGTCTGCCTACTCGAGCCGCTTGCTGTCCAAAGCGTTCTGTCCACCATCTGTGAGGCGGTACACCTCGAGCTCGTCGAGCCAGAGCCAGCCGTTGGCGGTGGCCTCGGCGATTGCGGCGTCAAGGCCGTCGGACCCGAGTTCAAGCAGGTGGCCGTGCGTTCCGCCTTCCGCCCTCTCGACACTCTCAAGCACATCCCAGGCGCTTACGCTGCTCATCACCGAAGACTAGATGGTTGATGCCTTCGGCCGTAGTCGCAAAGCCGCGTCTTGGCCGGTGGGTTTGGTGGGCCCAGATTTCGGCGGCGAGGGCGCCTAGCTTGATCCGGCGCCAGTGCGGTGATCGTCTGTCTCAGGGCGTGGAACGCGCGACGTGGGCGCGCCCGGGCTTGCGCAGGCCTACGCAACGACAGGCACTTCTCCGCCGATTCCCGTGCGTGAACTGGCCAGCGCGATGATCGCCCTCGACGTCGGCCTAGCCCTGCAGCACTTCGTCGACCCTGACGGCGCACCACTGGCGCGATACCCCCGCCTGTACGAAACGCTGTTCGGCCCACTCGCGCCACAGTCCAAATGACCCGGCCGTACGGTCGAACGCCGTTGGGTTTGATGCCGCGCCGCTTCTCCTTGCGCGTTGGAATCGGGCGCCGATCCCAGTACTGGTTCGAGCGACGAGTGAATGCCCGCGGAGGGAGAGGCGCCGTACCGCGGGCGAGGGCTGCTCCTGGGTCCGTATTCAAGGATCTAGCTGCGGGCGGCACGGTCCCCAGGTTGTGCCGCCCGCCGTCCGGTGCCTTGATGGTTGGCCCAGGGCGGTGGGCCAATTCGATCTAAAAGAGTTCGGCGATCCCTTGGTCGCTTGAGCTGAAGTGGCGGTCGCGCTCGCCCGCCTCGGACAAATACTGACGCGGACCGGGGGAGAGCCCGGAAGGCGCGGCGCTCCCCGCGACCGAGGATGAACGACATAAACGCCGTCGACCTCTCCCGGATGCAGTTCGGGATCACGACGATCTACCACTTCCTCTTGCCGCTGTCGATCGGCTTGGTGGCGTTCGTGGCGCTTTGCCAGACGCTGGCCTACCTCGCGGGCCGGGAGCTGCCAAGCCCCATCCGTACTAAGGCCCAAGCATTTGCTGTGGTTCGACGGGAGCCGGTTGTCACGAGCGGCGTCGCCCCTCGCCAACCGTTTCGGCCAGCACGGTGTCCTTGACCGCACCCTCAACAGCGCTAGGGGTGCGTGAGCGGTTTCAGTTGCCGTGGCCGCGCGGCGCGCAGATGGAGTCGGTCGTGACCGATAGCGCCTCGTTGAGGCGCCCGATCTCGAGGATGCGCGCGACCGCCCCACGTTCTGCGACAAGCACGGTGAACGCGAAGCCGGTCAGCCGTCGGCGAGCCGTGAGCAAAGCGCCGATTCCTGAGGAGTCCATGAAGTGGAGATCTCGCAGATCCACCGTCAGCGGGCCGGGCTGGACTTGATCCAGCCACGCCCGGAAGATCGCGGCGGTCGCAAGGTCAAGTTCACCGGTGCAGCGCAGGATCTGCGGATGCTCCGGCGTGGCCGGGAGCAGCTGAACATGCAGGGCAGGAGGGGGCGGCGGATCGGTCACGCAGTCACAAATTCAGCAACCTGGACCGGCCAGCACAAGCGTCGGCTCTAGGCGCCCCGGACACTAGCTCGAGCTTCAACGCCGCGGCGCGGATTTGGCGCGAGACCGCGCCGTACGCTGAGCCGGCTCGTCGACTTCGCCTCGCCAGCGCTACCGGAGGAGCTTCAGCTTCCGGCACTCGGCACCCCGTGCCCGTCAAGGTCACCTTTGCGTTTCGTCGGCGTGCAGACGAGATTCGCGCCTTGAGCCGATGAGGCTGAATAGCGGCTGGGTGCCGGGTATCTGGGCCCGATGGAGGAGCTCGTGGTCACCTTCGCAGCGGATCTATCGGCCCCGGCGCGCGCTCGCGATCTTGTGCGCAAGTGGGCGACCGGGTGCGAGGAGCATGCGATCACCGACCTGGTGATCGCGACCAACGAGATCATCTGCGACAGCATCCAGCACAGTCCCGCAGGCGCTCCGATCACGATCCACCTGATGCCAAGGGGCGACGTGGTCCTGATCTCGGTCACCGACCACGGGCCCACCCGAATATTCAGTGCCCGGGATGCTCGCAATCTGCGGATCCTGGCCCTTGATCACATCGCGTCGGACTGGGGCGTCAGCTTCGCTCCGACCCGCGTTTGGTTCGAGGCACCGTGCCACTGGAGCTCGCCTGAAGAGGACCCGGATCCGAGCCAGCAGAACGAGAAGACAGCGGCCTCGAGGAGCCCGGAGCGCAGAGCGCGAAGAGGGTCTGCTGCATGACGCGACCCTGGTGCAACTCGGAGAATGGTCCTGAGCCCTCGGTGGCCCGCCTTGGCAAGCGCGGGGCAAGTGACGTTGACGGAGTCGTGCGGTACGAGGACGCGTGTCGGCTGCGCTACGTCCGGGGACCCGGAGGCATGCTCATCGGGTTGGCCGAGCAACTCTGTTGACAGCCCTCAGTTGCCCTGCACGCCGGGCGAAGCTCCACCCGTGT
>JAOPZU010000468.1 GCA_025963955.1 Solirubrobacterales bacterium | reverse complement strand
CACTCGCGCGCCTCGTCCTGCAGGCGCCGAGGGCGACTGTCGCCGACAACCGCTGACGCCGGGCTGCCCCCGTGGGGGCGCGCGATCGGTGACTGCAATCCCTTGCATGACGGCGAGGGGAGACGGTGGAGTCAGCAGATGCCGCTGCAACGGCCGGTCAACGACCGGCAACTCGGAGTCCTGCGTCGCATCGTCGTCGGACGGCAACCTGTGACCTCCGCCGAGCCGGCCCTGGCCACCACCGTGTACGCCCTGCGCGCACGTGGTCTCGTCCAGACGGAGCGACGTGACAGCGGCTGGGTCGCCGTCCCGACCGAGCACGGCGCCTTCTACGCACAGCACGAGCACTACCCGGTCACCCGGACGAACGGTCAGCGGCTTGACCGCGCACCGCAAAAGGCCGTTGCACCGCCAGCCGCCGGGCCGCACTCAACTAGGCGGGCCCCCAGGCCAGCCGCTGAGAACGTCCCCGTGGCCGCGCCCGAGGTGGCCGCCGCTACGGCGCCAGTGGCCACCCATCTGCGGGCCGCACACCCCATGATCGTGGCGACACGGGTCGCGGCCGAGAAACTCCGCCCGGACGAGACCGGGCGACTGCGTGTGCGCGCCGAGGGCATGGTCGAACTTCGGGTGAGCCGCGCCGCTCTGCTGCGGGCCCTGCGGCTGATGCAGGGGCTCGTGACTGCCGCAGAACGGCGTGGCTGGTCGCTCGCGCCGGCGACGTACGGACCCGGCGTCACCCTCGGCGACGGCCAGCACGCCGTGGACATCACGGTCACCGAGGAGACCGACCGAACCCCGCATGTCCTCACCGCACGTGAGGAGCGCGAGGCCGCGACGCACAGCTGGTTCACCCCACCCCGATACGACCACCACCCGTCCGGACGGCTCCGGCTTGACCTGCCGGGCGCGTACCCGACCGCCGGCCGGCGGCGCACCTGGCGGGACACCTCCCGCGGATCGTTGGAGGAGCAACTGCCGGCGGTGCTTGCCGAGCTCGCAGTCCGCCTCGACCTCGCTGAGGAAGCCCGCCAGCGGCGGCTCGCCGATGAGGCGCTGCGGAAGGAACGCGCTGCCGCCGCCCGAGCAAGGGCCACCGAGGCCTTCCTGCTGGACTTCCGCCGGGCGGCGCTCCGGCGTCAAGTGCAGGACTGGGAGCTCGCAGGTCAGCTGCGAGCGGCGCTGACGCACCTGGCCGACGACGAGGCGGCTGCCTCGCCCGAGTGGCGGGCCACCGCGGCCGCCTACGCCGACGCTCTTGATCCGCCCGGTAGGCGCCTCGAACTGCCGGACGATCCGCCGGTGACCGACAGCGACCTGGCTGCGTACTTTCCCCGGCCGAGTGGGTGGGTCCTTCCGCCACGGGCATCGGTGGCCTACCGAGATGGTCGCTGAAGAGTCGCTTGGCTCCTACGCAGGGGGCGGAGTGACCTCGGAGAAGAGGCTTGCTCCCTCTCGCAGTCCATGGATGAATCCGGCGACCGCTGCTCGTTCGCGGGCAGGCATCGCCTCGACCGCCGAGAGGATCCATGCGACGTCGGGACTGATGCCCTCGGCGTTGGGCCTCGGCGTCGTCTCCGGCGGAACAGGTCGAGCCACGGGTTCCGGGCACGCGAACGAGGCCATCAGCTCGTGGGATGTGTCGGAGCCGTCCTCCCCCGGAACGGCTGTCCGCAGTTCGATGATGACGGCCGCGAGGCGCCCGTCGACAGGGTCGCGTAGGCCGATCTGGTGTTTGTAGTCGACCGTCCAGGAGTCGCCCAGTAGGCGCACCAGGATCTCGCGGATCGCCGAGGCGAGGGCGAACAACCGCACCGAAGGCGCGTACCAGTCCTCGGTCGGAGTCCAATCCCCCGCGGCTTCGGAAACGGCTTGGTGATGGTGGACTTCGACCTGCGGGCTTGCCCACAACTCGCGCCACCATTGCGGGACCGTCCGCTCTTCCGCGCGACTCTCGATCGCGACCATCCCCTGCATCGCCCACCAGAGCTCGAGCAGAGCGTCCTCGTCGAGTTCCAGGGCGGCGGCGTAGCCGCGCACCATCGCTTCGGTCTTGGGTGGACGGTTGCCGCTCTCAGCCATCGAGACGGCGGCTACAGAGAGCCTGGGGTCGAAGGAGCTGGCGACGTCGGCTTGGTTCTTCGACGAGCGCTTGCGCACGGCCTGCAGAACGCGCCCGAAGGCCACCGCCGAGTTGGATCCAGATTTCACTTCACAAGCTCCTCGTGATCTGTGTAGTCTCTACTTCACAACACATGGAACCCGTGAAATCTATCACGGCGCGTCGTCTCGCTGCCGAGTCCGACGCGGTCACGCCCCCGAAGGAGAGAAGTTCACATGAACCGCCAGTTCGTCATCAACCGCCTCAAGGACGACCTCCGATTCAGCGCCGACGCTGCGGAGCAGATGGCCCCGGACGTCCGTCGGCTGGCGACAGCGATCACTGAGATGTTCGGTCACCTCAAGGCCGTCTACGCATGTCTTCAGTCGTCGCGTGGCTCAAGGTGACGCCGGCCGGCCCTCCGGCCAACGTCCAGGTGGTCGCCTCGAAGGAGGAAGTGGCCGGTCAGT
>JAOPZU010000100.1 GCA_025963955.1 Solirubrobacterales bacterium | reverse complement strand
GGCGAGCCCCGTGCGGGCGCCGAACGCCTCGTCGACGAGGCCGATGAGCGGCGCGCCGATGGGCGTGGAGCCGAGGAAGACCACGCCGTAGAGCGCCATCACCCGTCCGCGCAGGGCGGGCGGCGCGGCCAGCTGCAGCTGCGCGTTCACCGCGCTCGTGAAGGTGACGCTGCCCGCGCCCACGACGACGAGCGCGGCCAGGACGAGGTCCAGCGTCGGGGCGATCGCCGCGAGCCCGAGCGCGCCACCGAAGACGACGGCGGAGATCGAGATGAGCTCGGGCGAGGTCTGCCCGCGGGCGCCGTTGACCAGCGCGCCGACGATGGCCCCGGCGCCCATCGTCCCCATCAGCAGGGCGTAGGTCCCGGCGCTGCCGTCGAACGTGTACTTGGCCAGCAGCGGCAGGACGGTCTGGAAGTTGTAGGCGAGCATGCTCACCACGCCCATGACCGCGAGCGGGATCCAGAGCGCGCGGTCCGCCCGGACCACGCCGATGGCCTCGCGGATCTGTCCGGGGGCACGGCTGGCGGCCGGCGCGTCGTGCAGCTTGTCGGCGTCCATGCGGGCGAGCGCGAGGATCATCGCGCCGAAGGAGAGCGCGTTCAGCAGGAAGCAGGTGGCCACGCCGCTCGTGGCGATGACGGCGGCCGCGGCGGCGGGACCGGCGATGCGGGCGGTCTGCACGAGCACGCTGTTGAGCGAGACGGCGTTCACGACGCTGGCCGGTCCGACCATCTCGCTGATGAAGCTCTGGCGGGTCGGGTTGTCGATGGCGGTGACCAGGCCGCGGACGAGGACGAGCGCGTAGACCATCCACAACGTGACGACGCCGCTGACCGTGAGCGCGAAGAGCGCGAGCGCCGGGAGGATCATCAACGTCTGGGTCACGACGAGCAGGCGGCGCTTGGCGAAGCGGTCGGCGAGCACCCCGCCCCAGGCGCCGAGCAGCAGCATCGGCAGGAACTGCAGCGCGGTGGAGACCCCGAGCGCCACACCGGAGGACGTCAGGCTGAGGACGAGCCAGGCCTCCGCGACCGTCTGCATCCACGAACCGCTGACGGAGACGACCTGACCGGTGAAGAAGCGGCGGAAGTTCGGGATCTGGAGGGAGGCGACGGAGCGTCGCAGTCCGGCGCTCATGCGCGCTCCTCCGGCGCGGGCTCGCTCGCCAGGATGTCCTCGAGGATGGTCGCGGCCCGGTCCAGCGTGGCCTGGTCCTCGGGATCGAGGTGCTCGAGCGCCTGCGCGAGGTAGGCGGTCTTCCGCAGGCGCGCCTCGGCGACGAGGGCGCGGCCCGCGGCGCTGACGACGACACGGTGCGAGCGCTTGTCGTCCGGGTGGTCCTGGCGGACGACAAGGCCCTGCTCGGCGAGCGCGGCGATCAGACGCGTGGCGGTGGGCCGCTGGACGCGCTCGCGGTCGGCGAGCTGCGACGGGGTGAGCGGGCCGTGGCACTCGATGGTGGCCAGCGCGGCGCCCAGCGACGGCGAGAGCCCGGAGTCGGCGCGATGGCGCAGCCGGCGGGCGAGGCGGGTCGTGGCGAGCCGGACGCGGTCGGCGAGCTCGGTGTGGCTGACGGGAGGTGCGGGAGTAATGCGAGCCCCTGAGAAATAGTTAGCGTGCGTAACTACATGGTAGCAGGGGCCCCGCGGCCCGCCGCCCGCAGGCTCGTGCCGCGTTCAGCGCCGCGCGATCGTCGCGTGCCCCGCGACGACGTCCCCGTCCATCAGGACGGCGAGCTGGCCCGGAGCCGCACCGGCGAAGCTGCCGGCGAGCACGAGCTCGCCCGTCTCCGGCTCCAGCCGCGCGTCGACCGGGGCGCTGTGGGAGCGCAGGCGGGCCGAGCCGATGCGGGCGGCGTCACCGTGGACGACGATGTCCTCGACCGGGACGCGGCGCACGTCGAGCGCCTCCCGCGGGCCGACGGTGACGGTGTTGGCCCGGACGTCGGTGCGCAGGACGTACAGCGGATCGCCCGTGCCGCCCGCGGTCAGGACCCCCCGGCGCTGGCCCACGGTGTAGGCGTGCGCGCCGCGATGGCGGCCGACGACCGCGCCGGTACGGTCGACGATGTCCCCCGGACGCTCGCGCAGCCCGCCGTGACGAGCGAGGAACGCCTCGCGCCCGGTCCCGGCCAGGAAGCACAGGTCCTGCGAGTCGGGCTTCGTGGCGACGGGCAGCTCGGCCTCCGCCGCCAGGGCACGGACGGCGGGCTTCTCCAGCTCCCCGAGCGGGAAGCGCAGGCGCGCGAGGCTGTCCAGCTCCAGTCGGGAGAGCATGTAGCTCTGGTCCTTCGCGACGTCGGCGGCGACGCGGAGCAGCCCGTCCGCCGTCGTGCGGGCGTAGTGCCCGGTGGTGAGGGTCGCGCACCCGAGGCGGTCGGCGTAGTTGAGCATCGCGTCCAAGCGCACGTGACCGTTGCAGCGCACGCACGGGTTCGGCGTCAGGCCCTGCGCGTGCGCGCTCAGCCACGGGTCGACGACGCCCGCGCGGAACTCGGCGCGCAGGTCGAGCGTCAGGTGCGGCAGCCCCATGCGATGAGCGACGGACCGCGCGCCCCGGACGGCGTCGGCCGAGCAGCAGCTCTTGGTGCCGTCGTGGTCCTCGTCCGCCCAGAGCTCGAGCGTGACGGTGCAGACCTCCTCCCCCGCGCGTACCGCGAGCAGCGCGGCGACGGCCGAGTCGACCCCGCCGCTCATGGCCACGAGCGTACGCGCCGGGACGCCCGCGCCCCCACCCGGCGGCGGCACCGCGGCGCCCACGCGCACCGCCTGCCCCAACGCCCGCGCCAGCGCGTCCGCCGCCAGATCGGCGGCGTGGAGCTTGCCGACGCTGAGGCCGCCCAGCGCCGCGGCGACCTCACGGGACCCGACCCGGGCGGCGTCCAGGACGAGGGCGCCCTCGACGAGCTCGACGACGGCCGAGCCCGCGGCGATGACCGCCCCGCAGCCGGACGCCTCGAAGCCCGCGGCGCTGACGCGGTCCCCGGTCACCGTCAGCGCGATGGTGATCAGGTCCCCGCAGGCGGCACCGCCGGCCGCGCCGCTGCTGGCGCCGTCGGGCACGGCCCCGCGCCGGCGCGGGTAGCTCAGGTGGTCCTCGAAGCGCTCGTCGGCCACGGGGTCAGTCTAGGACCGGACCGGCTCGGACCCCCGGCTGGGTTCAGCGAGCGCGGCGCGTATCCGCGACGAGCTGGTCGAGCTCCGCGGTGGTGGTGAAGCCGACGACCTTCTCGGCCGTCTTCCGCCGTCCGATGACGAGGGTCGTCGGGGCCTGCAGCACCGTGACGCCGCGGGTGATGGCCTCGTAGTCGCCGACCCTCGCGATCGGGACGACGTGGACATCCACCTTGCCGCCGCGACGATCGACGCGGCGGACGGCGGCGCGGACGGCGCGATCGTCGCTCGCGCTCGAGCCGGAGAAGAGGACGACGGCGGTGTGGCCCTCGGCGAGCTCCGCGAGGATCGTGTCCGACGGATCGCGCGTGCCGGTCGCCGTGGCGGCGGCCTGCGGCTTGACCGCCGTCGGGGTGGCCACGGGCGTGCTTGCGGCGCCGGTGGCCGGCGACGTGGCTGCGGCGGAGCCGGT
>JAOPZU010000432.1 GCA_025963955.1 Solirubrobacterales bacterium | reverse complement strand
CGCGATCGGCATCTGGGCGGCGACGGGCGGCGCGGCCGCGGCGGCCGGGCCGCCGCTCGGCGGGCTGCTCGTGCAGGCCGACTGGCGCCTGGTCTTCCTCGTGAACGTCCCGATCGGCCTCGCGGGCCTCTACCACGGCGCGCGCCGGCTGAGCGAGCGGGCCGAGGAGGGTGCGCAGCGGCCGGACCTGCCCGGTGCCGCGGCCTTCGCGGTGGCGATCGCCGTGCTGACCGTCGCGATCGTCAAGGGCGGGGACTGGGGGTGGACCTCCGGCCGTGTGCTCGCCGGCTTCGTGGCCGCGCCGCTGCTGCTGGCCGGGATCCTCTGGCGCTCGGGCCGTCACCCCAGCCCGATCGTCGACCCGCAGATGCTGCGCTCGCGTGACTTCCTTCTCGCGCTGCTGGCGTCGGTGACGTTCTTCACCGGCTTCGGCGCGATGCTGCTGTCCGGCGTCCTCTTCACCACGGGGGTCTGGCACGAGTCGGTCCTGACGGCGGGGCTGATGCTCGCCCCCGGGCCGTCCCTGGCCGCCGCCTTCAGCGTCCCCGCGGCGCGGATCGCGGCGCGGACCGGGTACCGCACGACGGGGCTGGTGGGATCGGTGCTCTTCGCGGGGGCCGGGCTCTTCTGGATGACGCAGACCGGCGAGCACCCCGACTACCTGGGGTCCTACCTGCCCGGGATGTTCCTGTCGGGGATCGGCGTCGGCTTCATGCTGCCGACGCTCACCGGAGCCGGCGCGGCGTCGCTGCCGCCCGCGCGCTTCGCCACCGGGATCGCGGTGATCACGATGGGCCGGCAGGTTGGTGCGTCCCTCGGCGTGGCGATCCTCGTGGCCGTCCTCGGGACGGGCGGCGCCAGCGCTGACGACTTCCGCGGGGCGTGGGCGATCGTCCTCGGCGGCGCGCTCGCGTCGGGCGTCCTGCTGAGCCTGCTGACGCCGAAGCCGCGGCGGGTGCCGGTCGCCTCGGCGACGGTGGCCGCCTGAGCGGCGTGGCTCAGGCGGGCCCGATCCACTCCTGGATCAGCGCTCCGGTCCGGTCCGGATCCTCGAGCTGCGGGAAGTGGCCCAGGCCGGGCAGGCGCTCGTAGCGGCTGCCCGCGGGCAGGGCCTGCGGGAAGCGCGTGAGGATGTCCGCCTTCATGCACCCGTCGTCCTCCCCGTGCAGGTAGAGGACCGGGGCCTGCGGGGCCAGGGTGAACGTGGCCTTCAGCCCGCCGCGGAGGTTGTCGCGGTAGTACGTCTGCGCGGCCCGGCGGCGCTGCGGCGTGTCGAGCGCGGTCATGACGTGGGCGATGTCCTGGCGCGCGTCGTAGCCCGGCGCCCAGTCGCCCCAGAGCTTCGGCACGAGGCGGTCGAGGGTGCGCTCGGACCCGGGCAGCTGGTTGTAGAGGAAGTACCAGCTGAGACCCGTCTGCCGCAGGCCCAGCGGCACCGTCGAGAGCCGCGTCAGGGGCTTCAGCAGCGCCGGCGGCGGGGGGACCGCGATCGTGACCAGGCGCCGGAAGCGCGTCGGCGCGACGGCCGCCACCCCGTAGGTCGCCACGGCGCCCCAATCGTGCCCGACGAGGACCGCGCGCTCGTCCCCGCCCAGGGCCTCGTGCAGGCCGAGGAGGTCCTGCGCGAGATCCGCGATGCGGTAGCTGCCGTCCGGGGCCAGGTCCGTCGGCGCGTAGCCGCGACTGAAGGGCGCGACCACCCGCCGTCCGCGCGCGGCCAGGTACGGCCCGAGGTGGCGCCACGTCCACGCCGTGTCGGGATAGCCGTGCGCGAGCAGGGCCAGCGGCGCGTCCTCCGCGCCCCAGGCCAGCGCGCCGAAGCGCAGCCCGTTCGCCTCGAGGTCCAGATGCTGCGGAGTGCTCATCCCCGGACCCTAATCCGGGCGGGGTGAGGGCGGAGGCCTCGTCGCCGGCACGTCGCGCGCCGGCCGACCGTCGGGGAGGGGCGAGTCGAGCGAGTGGACAAGGAGGGACTCGAACCCCCGACCCCGCGCGTGTGAAGCGCGTGCTCTAGCCAGCTGAGCTACTTGTCCGGGCTCGGGCGATTGTAACGATCCGGGCGCGCGGGGCCGTCCACGTCACAGATCGACGACGTGCAGGCCGGGGCGGCGCGCACGCAGCGCGTCGGTGATGGCGCGGCGGTGGCACAGCGCCGGGTCGGCCTCCAGGCAGAGCAGGGCGGTGCGCGGGGGGTGGTCGAGCTCCGCCGCCAGCTCGTCGAGCTCCGCCGCCGCGGTCGCCTCGATGTGGGCGGTGTAGCCCGCGGCGCCCTCCTGCTCGCGGCCGCTCTTGTAGAGGAAGCGCAGGTCGGGCGGCGTGCCCAGGCTGCGGCGGTGCTCGTAGCGGATGCCGTGCTCGCCGAGCAGCGCCCCGAGGCGCGTCTTCGACATGCCCGGTCGCCGGGACTGGGGCCGGTAGCGCACGTCGATGAGCCGCTCGATGCCGGCCGCCTCGAGCTCGGCCACGAGCGGCCCGGGCAACAGCTTCTCGTAGCCGATGGTCCAGATGCCGGCGCTCATACGCGACACGCTAGAGGCCCGCGGATTCGGGCGCGGCCGCTCCCGTCAGCGCGATGTCGACGCTCACGCCCGCCGCCGTCCCACGGCGCCAGCCGTGACACGCGCCGAGCGGCGCCGGTAGCGTCCGGCGGCGTGTCCACGCCCGTCTTCCCCGCCGGCGGCGCCCCGGTCGCCGTGCGCCCGTGTCCCACCTGCGGGACGCGC
>JAOPZU010000431.1 GCA_025963955.1 Solirubrobacterales bacterium | reverse complement strand
CCCGGCGGCCGCAAGACGCTGGAGGGCTTCTTCTTCCCGGCGAGCTACACGCTGCGCGCGAGCGCCTCGGCCGCCACGCTCGTCAAGGAGCAGCTGAGCACCTTCAAGCGCGAGACCGCGAAGATCGACTACGCCTACGCCAAGAAGAAGCAGCTCTCGCGGTACGACGTGCTCATCATCGCCTCGCTCATCGAGAACGAGGCGCAGACGGCCAAGGACCGCCCGCTGATCGCGGCGGTGATCTACAACCGCCTGAAGCAGGGCATCGCCCTCGGCATCGACGCGACGACGCGCTATGAGACGGGCAACTACGGCGCGAACGGCCGGCCCATCCTCCAGTCCGAGCTCGACGCGGACACGCCGTACAACACGCGCCGCAAGCCGGGCCTGCCGCCGACGCCCATCTCCAACCCGGGGCTCGCGTCGCTGAAGGCTGCCGCCCAGCCCGCGAAGGTGCCGTACCTGTACTACGTCGTGAAGCCGTGCGGGAACGGCGCGCACACCTTCAGCACCACGGACGCGGAGGCGCAGAAGGCGCGCGACGCCTACGACCGCAAGCGCGCGGAGCTCGGCGGCAAGGACCCGTCGACCTGCTGATGGACGCACCCCGCCCGGCCCGGCGCCTCGGCGTGCTCGGCTGGCCGGTGGCGCACAGCCGGTCCCCGGCGATGCACGGGGCCGCCCTCGCCGCGCTCGGTCTGGCCGCCGAGGGGTGGACCTACCAGCGGCTACCCGTCCCGCCGGAGGCCTTCACCGAGACCGTCCGCGCCCTGCCGGCCGCGGGCTTCGCCGGAGCCAACGTCACGATCCCGCACAAGGAGGCGGCGCTCGCCCTGGCCGACACCGCGACGGACGCGGCGCGGGCGATCGGCGCCGCCAACACCCTGAGCTTCGGGCCGGGCGGCAGCATCCACGCCGACAACACCGACGCCCCGGGCCTGATCGCCGCGCTGCCCTGGCCACCCGCCGGTCGCACCGCCCTGGTCCTCGGTGCGGGCGGCAGCGCCCGGGCCGTCGCCTGGGCCCTGAAGGGCGCGGGCGCCGCCGACGTGGCGGTGTGGAACCGGAGCCCGGAACGCGCGCAGCGGCTGGCGGCCGACCTCGGCGTGCGGGCCGTCCCCGCGCCCGCTCGCGCGGACCTGCTCGTCAACTGCACGAGCGTCGGGCTGGACGACCGCACTACTGCGTTCAAGGACCTGCCCCTGGACGCCGATGACATCGTGAACTACACATGTCTGGTCGACCTGGTCTATCGGGACGGCGACACGGCGCTCGTCACCGCGGCACGGGATCGCGGAGTGGCCGTGGTCGACGGCCTGGAGTTCCTCGTTCGTCAAGGCGCGTTGAGCCTTCAGGCCTGGACGGGAGTCCAGGCACCAATCGACGCCATGCGAGACGGTGCGCGTGGATGATCACCCCACGAACATGAGCCCAGAGCCTCCCCATCTTCGGCCGGTCCCCGGACCGTCCGCCGCGGCGACCGCCGCCGCGGGCGATCAGTCCCCGGGTACGCCCTGGGACGGCGTCACGCGCCCGCGCTCCCGGGGCGGGAACGCGCGCTTCCTGACGGACGTCATCGTGGAGCTCGGCCTCGTTCCGCGGGACCGGGTCGACGCGGCCATCGACGCGGCCCGCTCCGGCGGGGTGACGCCGGAGGCCGTGCTGCTGGAGCGCGGGGAGCTCGACCAGGTCGCGCTCTCGCGGGCCGTCGCCGAGCGGCACGGGCTCGACCACCTGGACCTCACCGCCTTCGCCGTCGACATGGGGGCGGCGAACCTCATCAACAACGCCGCGGCGCGCCGCTACGACGCGGTGCCCGTTGCCTTCCTCGGCGAGCGTGCGCTGCTTGTCGCGATGGCGGACCCGGCCAACGTCCTGGCCCTCGACGACATCGCGCTCATGACGGGCTACGACGTGCGCCCGGTCGTCGCTTCCCGCGAGGACATCTCCGCGCTCGTCAGCCGCCTGACCCGCCTGGACGACGTCGTCGCCTCCACGGCCGACGAGGCCGCGGAGGAGGACGCGGAGATCGTCGACCTGCGGGAGTCCGCCGACGAGGCGCCGGTCATCAAGCTCGTCAACCAGATCATCGCCCAGGCCGCCGAGCAGGGGGCGTCCGACATCCACATGGCCCCCGAGGGGTCCGGGATGCGGGTGCGCTTCCGCATCGACGGCGTGCTCAACGACACGACGACGGTCCCGCGCCGGATGGTCAGCGGCGTCATCAGCCGGGTGAAGATCATGGCCGAACTCGACATCGCCGAGAAGCGCCTGCCGCAGGACGGCCGCGTCGGCCTGAGCATCGACGGGCGCCACATCGACCTGCGCGTGGTCACCCTCCCGTCCGTCCACGGCGAGGGCGCGGTCATGCGGATCCTCGACAAGAACGCCGTCGTGATGGAGCTCGACAAGCTCGGCATGCTCGAGACGGAGCGCCTCCGCTTCGAGCGCGCCTACCGCCAGGCCTACGGCGCCGTCCTCGTCACGGGCCCGACCGGGTCCGGCAAGTCGACGTCGTTGTACGCCGCTCTCGGGGACCTCAACAACCCCGAGAAGAACATCATCACCATCGAGGATCCCGTCGAGTACGAGGTCTCCGGCATCACCCAGGTGCAGGTCAACCAGCGCGCCGGCCTGACCTTCGCCAACGGCCTGCGTTCGATGATGCGCGCCGACCCCGACGTGATCATGGTCGGCGAGATCCGCGACCGCGAGGCGGCGCAGATCGCGATCGAGGCGGCGCTCACAGGCCACCTCGTCCTCTCCACGCTGCACACGAACGACGCGCCCACCGCGATCACCCGCCTGATCGAGATGGGGATCGAGCCGTTCCTGGTGGCGAGCGCCATCGACTGCGTCGTCGGACAGCGGCTGGCGCGGACGCTCTGCCAGCACTGCAAGCGGCGGACGATCCTCAGCGCCGAGATCCTGCGCGACAGCGGCTTCCCCGCGCGCGCGGACATCGAGGCCTACGACCCGGTCGGCTGCAGTCGTTGCGGCGGTTCGGGCTACAAGGGGCGCATCGGCCTCTACGAGGTCATGACGGTCAACGAGGAGATGCGCAAGCTCATCATCAACCGCGCGTCCGCCGACGAGATCGCGGCGACCGCCGTGCGGGCCGGCATGCGCCGCCTGCGCGAGGACGGACTGGAGAAGGTCCGTCAGGGCCGGACGTCCATCAGCGAGGTCGCCCGGGTCACCGGCACGGGCGTCTCGGACGAATACTGACCCGCCGCGGTCGACGCCGGTCCGCGGCGCCGCCCCGCGCCTCAAGGATCGGCCGTCCCCTTCCGATAGGTGCAGAACGATGCGGTTCGACTTCGCCGACCTTCTGCTGGACGTCCTGGAACGCCGGGCGTCCGACCTCCACATCACCGCGGGTTCGCACCCGATGGTGCGCGTCCGGGGGCGCTTGACGCCGCTGGACGACTTCCCGGTGCTCGACGCGACCGAGACCAGGGAGATGGTCTACTCGATCCTCTCCAACGACCAGCGCCAGCGGCTGGAGACGGACTGGCAGCTCGACTTCGCCTACGCGATCCCCGGCCGCGCCCGCTTCCGCGTGAACGCCTACTTCCAGCGCGGCGCGCTCGGGGCGGCCTTCCGCCTGATTCCCGCGCAGATCACGCCGATCGACGACCTCGGCCTGCCGCCCGTCGTGCACGAGCTGTGCAAGAAGCCGCGCGGCATCGTCCTGGTCACCGGCCCGACCGGATCGGGCAAGTCGACCACGCTCGCCGCGATGGTCGACGAGATCAACGCGACGCGCGAGGAGCACATCCTCACGATCGAGGACCCGATCGAGTTCCTGCACGGGCACCGCAAGTGCATGGTCAACCAGCGGGAGATCGGGGCGGACGCCTCGAGCTTCGCGGCTGGCCTGAAGGCCGCGCTCCGGCAGGACCCGGACGTCATCCTCGTCGGCGAGATGCGCGACCTGGAGACGATCTCCACGGCGCTGACCGCGGCGGAGACCGGCCATCTCGTCTTCGCGACGCTCCACACGCAGAGCGCTCCCTCGACGATCGACCGCGTCATCGACGTCTTCCCGGCCCACCAGCAGCAGCAGATCCGCGTGCAGCTCTCGATCGCGCTGCAGGGCGTGATCACGCAGACGCTGATCCCGACGGCGGACGGCGCCGGCCGCGCCGTCGCCTGCGAGGTCCTCGTCCCGACCGCCGCCGTGCGCAACCTCATCCGCGAGGGCAAGACCCACCAGATCCTCTCCTCGATGCAGACCGGCTCCACCGTCGGGATGCAGACGATGGACGCGGCGCTGGCCGCGATGGTCCGCTCGGGCAAGATCACCCAGCGGGTCGCAGAGTCGCAGTCCTCCACGCCGGACGAGCTGCGACGGATCATGGGCGCCGCGACGCTCGGCGGCGGCGTGGACTACGGACGGGCGGCCTAGATCATGTCCACCTACGTCTTCAAGGCGATGGACCTCACCGGCGCGAAGGCCGGGGGAGAGGTCGAGGCCGAGAGCAAGCAGGCGGTCTCCGACCAGCTCAAGCAGCGCGGGCTCATCGTCCTGGACATCGCCGACAAGCACGCGTCGCGCGAGCTGAACATCAAGCTCTTCCAGCGCGTCAAGGCCGCCGACCTGAGCGTCATGACGCGCCAGCTGGCGACGATGGTGGACTCGGGCATGACGATCCTGCGCGCGCTCTACGTCCTGGAGGCGCAGACGGAGAACGAGCTGCTCCAGCGCTCCATCGTCGACATCCGCAAGGACGTCGAGGCCGGCCTGCCGCTGTCGGAGGCGATGTCCCGGCACCCGAAGGTCTTCAGCCCGCTGTTCGTCGCGATGACCGAGGCGGGGGAGGCGGGCGGCGTGCTCGACTCCGCCCTGCTGCGCGTCGCCGACCAGCTGGAGAAGGAGGACTCCCTCCGCCGCCAGGTGAAGTCCGCGATGGCCTACCCGATCGTCGTCATCAGCTTCTCGCTCGTCGTCGTGCTCGCGCTCGTCGCGTTCCTGATCCCGGTCTTCATCGGGGTCTTCAAGGAGTTCGGCGGGGAGCTGCCGGCCATCACGAAGATCACCGTGGGTGCGTCCAACCTGCTCACGGGCTACTGGTACCTCCTCTTCGCGGGGACGGCGGCGGCGATGTTCGGCTTCCGCAAGTGGAAGGTCAGCACGAGCGGACGCAAGCAATGGGACCGCTTCCGCCTGCGGGTCCCGTTCGGCATCGGCACGATCGTCCAGAAGGTGTCGCTCGCGCGCTGGTCGCGCACGCTCAGCGCCCTGATGGGTGCCGGCGTGCCGCTGCTCCTGGCGCTGGAGATCACGGGCCGCACCGCCGGCAACACCGTCATCGAGGAGGCGATGGCGGACGTCATCGCCTCGGTTCGCAACGGCGGCACCATCAGCGGCCCGCTCAAGGACTCGCCCGTCTTCCCCGGCATGGTCACGCACATGCTCGGCGTGGGCGAGGAGACCGGCGCCCTGGACACGATGCTCTCCAAGGTCGCGGACTTCTACGAGGACCAGGTGGAGGCCGCCGTCAAGGCCCTCACGTCGATCCTCGAGCCCGTGATGATCGTCGTCGTCGGCGGCATGGTCGGCTTTATCGTGATCTCGATGTACCTGCCGCTGTTCAAGGTGTACGACGCGATCAGGTAGCGGCGGCGGCGTCCACCCCGCGACGCTGGCGCGGTCTCACCGCGTGAGGGTCAGCGCCGTGGACGCCCTGGCCGTCGCGCCCGTCGCGTCCGAGCAGGCGATCGACAGCGTCGTGCTCAGCCGCGTCAGGCGCCGGAGCCTCGCGCGGTAGGCCGGCTTGGCCTTCACCGAGATGCGCACCTTCCCGGCCGGGACGTCGCCGCTGACGGAGGCGAGGGTGAGCTTCGCGCGCCCGAGCCTGGTGCGGCGCGCCTCCGCCGCGCCAACGCTCAGCCGCAACGTCCCGGAGCACGGCGCCGAGAAGCTGGCGAGCACCGGCAGCGCCTTGCCGGTCGCCAGGGCCCGCAGCCCGACTCCAGACGGTTTCGTCAGACGGATGGTGAAGGTCGTCGGCGTGGTCGGCGTGGTCGGCGTGGTCGGCGTGGTCGCCGGCCGGTCGACCGACTCGCAGTCGACGTCCGCCGCGTCGTCGGCGTCAAGTTGCGCGAGGTCGGCACCGAAGCCGCAGGTCACGCGATCCACTTCGCCGTCGCGGGCACGGATCGTGTCGTTACCGCCGATCGTCGTACCGCTGTACTCGCCGTCCCCGTTGAGCGAGTCGCGACCCGCGCCGCCGACGATCGTGTCGTCGTCGGCACCGCCCTGGACGTCGTCGTCCCCGGCGCCGCCGTCCATCTGGTCGTTGCCCGCGAGCCCTCGCATGCTGTCGTTCCCGGGGCCGCCGCGCAGCACGTCGCTGCCGTAGGAGCCGTTGAGCGTGTCGTTGCCGTCCCCGCCGTCGGCGGTGACGACCGGCCAGTCCGTCCGCGCCACCCGGTCGTCGTAGGTGTCGTTCCCGCCGCCGAGCGTCACGGCGGCGGTCAGGCCGACGCCGCCCTCGCCGCAGCTGACGAGCGACGGGTTCTCCTGAACGCAGCCCGGCCCGGCGACGATCCCGGGACCCGTCGGATCCTTGTACGTGATGACGTTGCCGATGCCGTCGACGGAGACGACGTTCGGTCCGTCGTCCCCCGTGATCGTGATCGCGCCGCCGGCTCGGGATGCGGTCGTGGTGGCCGAGGCGGCGCCGGGGAAGGCGAGCAGCAGCCCGGCGGCGAGGGTGACGGGCAGGAAGCGGGCCATGCCATCCATCATGCCGATGTCTGTCTGCTGACACCAGGGCCCGTGGCAGTTCGCCGATGCGGACCTTCACCGCGCCTCCGCGGGGCCCCCGACCGCAAGGACCGAAGGCGGCCGCCCCCGGTCTTTCAGCTCCTGCAGCCGGGCGGACCAGAACCACGGCCCGGGCTGGTCCGGCGTCGCGTCGTGCCAGCGCTGCGCGATGCCCGGGGCGTCGCCGAGGCGGAGGGCGGCGATCGCGATGCCGACGCTCTCCAGGTCGAGGGGCTCGCCG
>JAOPZU010000422.1 GCA_025963955.1 Solirubrobacterales bacterium | reverse complement strand
CCGCGTCCGGACCCCGGGAGAGCATCCATCCACTTCCCGAGGTGAGCACCAAGATGTCCGCAGCTGCGTCCGAGGCCCGTCTGTCCACCGGCGTCCTGATCATCGGCTCCGGAGCGGCCGGCCTGCGGGCCGCGATCGCGGCGCACGACGCGGGGGTGCAGCCGCTCGTGCTCGGGAAGCGACGGCGGGACGACGCGCACACGGTCCTCGCGGCGGGCGGCATCAACGCCGTCCTGGGCACGATGGACCCGGAGGACACGATCCAGCAGCACGTGGCGGACACGCTCAACGAGGGCTACTGGCTCGGGCACCCGGCCCTGGTCGAGGCGCTCTGCGAGCACGCGCACGAGGCGGTGGAGGACCTCGTCTCCCTCGGCGCCCGCCTCGCCCGCGAGCAGGACGGCCGCCTCTCGCAACGCTTCTTCGGCGCGCACCGCTACCGGCGCACGTGCTTCGCCGGGGACTACACGGGCCGCGAGGTCCAGATGTCCCTGCTCAGCGGCGTGCAGTCGCGCGGCATCCCCATGCGCGACGACCTCTACATCACGCGGCTGCTGACGGACGGAGACCGCTGCTTCGGCGCTTACGGCTTCTCGCTGGACGACGGCAGCCGCACGGTCATCCTCGCTGACGCGGTGGTGCTCGCGGCGGGCGGGCACACGCGCATCTTCCGTCGCTCCTCCTCGCGCCGCGACGAGAACACCGGCGACGCCATGCGCCTGGCGCTGGGGGCGGGCGCGCAGCTGCAGGACATGGAGCTCGTCCAGTTCCACCCGACCGGGATGATCGTCCCCGAGGACGTCGCGGGCACGCTCGTGACCGAGGCGGTCCGCGGCGAGGGCGGCATCCTGCGCAACGGCGAGGGCGAGCGCTTCATGGAGCGCTACGACCCTGAGCGCATGGAGCTGACCACGCGCGACCGGCTCGCCCTCGCGAACTACACCGAGATCGCCGAGGGCCGCGGCACCGCCAACGGCGGCGTCCTGCTCGACATCACCCACCTGCCGGCCGACCAGATCCTCGAGCGCCTGCCGCGCATGTACCGGCAGTTCATCGACCTGGCGATGGTCGACATCACGCGCCAGCCGATGGAGGTCGCGCCGACCGCCCACTACTCCATGGGCGGCGTGGCGGTCGACCCGTACAACCACCGCACTGCGGTCGACGGCCTGTACGCCGTCGGGGAGTGCGCGGCCGGTCTGCACGGGGCCAACCGCCTGGGCGGCAACTCGCTGGCGGAGTGCGTCGTCTTCGGGGCCGCCGTCGGCCGGGACGCCGCGCGCGACGCGATGGCCCGCACGACCGTGCACCGTGACCCGGAGGCGCTCGTGCTCGCTCGTGAGGAGATCGACCACTACCTGCGCGGGGACGGGCGGGACTTCGCGCGGCCGCTGCAGCGCGAGCTCCGCGACATCATGAGCGAGCACTGCGGCGTCGTCCGCGACGCGGCCGGACTCCAGGCGGGGATGGACCGGCTCGACCGGCTGGCCGAGCAGGCGCGGGGCGTCGTCGCCCGGCCCGACCTCGCGGGCTACCGCGACCTCGCGACGTGCTTCGAGCTCGACGCGATGATCCTGTCCGCCCGCGCCACGGTGCGCAGCGCGATGGAGCGGACGGAGAGCCGCGGCTGCCACGTGCGCTCCGACCACCCGGACCTGGACCCGGCGCAGCAGCACAACCTGCGCATCGACGCGGACGAGCGGGTGACCGCGGTCCCGCTGCCGCGGCCGGACGCGAGCCTCTTGGAGCTCGGCGCCGTGACGGCGCAGGCGTCGCTGGCGGGCCGGCTGTTGGAGTAGGCGGAGGGCCGGCGGGGCCGGGGTCCTATCGTCGGGAACATGAGAATCGGGATCATCGGAGCAGGGAACATCGGCGGCAACCTCGCCCGGCGGCTGACCGCCGCCGGGCACGAGGTGCGGATCGCGAACTCGCGCGGACCGGAGACGCTCGCGGAGCTCGCGGCGGAGACGGGTGCGGTCGCGGTCCGCGCGGAGGAGGCCGCGGCGGACGCCGACGTCGTCGTGGTCACGATCCCGCTGAAGGCCGTCGCCGGTCTGCCGTCCGGGATCCTCGACGCGCGCAGGCCCGGCGCGCCCGTCGTCGACACGAACAACTACTACCCCCAGCAGCGCGACGGCCGCATCGACGCGATCGAAGACGACGGACTGACCGAGAGCGACTGGGTCGCGCAGCAGCTCGGGGTCCCGGTCGTCAAGGCGTTCAACGGGATCTACGCGGCGAAGATCGTGGAGGACGCACGGCCGGCCGGCGCGCCCGACCGGCTGGCGCTGCCGATCGCCGGGGACGAGGCGGAGGCCAAGGCCGTGGTGAGCGGCCTGATCGACGACGTCGGCTTCGACGTCGTGGACGCCGGACCGCTGCCGGAGTCCTGGCGACAGCAGCCCGGCACCCCGTCCTACGGCGCGTCGCTGGACGTGGATGGGCTGCGCCTCGCGCTGGCGCAGGCCGCGCGGGAGCGGCCGGCGGAGTTCCGGGGCTGACGCAGCGCGCCGAGCCGTGGCAGCGGGGTCCTACCCTCAACACATGAGCGTTGCCGCCAAGCCCCTCTTCGCCTTCGACAACACGTTCGTGCGCGAGCTGCCCGGGCTGTACGAGCCGTGGCAGGGGGCGGAGCACGAGGCGCCCGCGCTCGTGGTCCTCAACGGCGCGCTGGCGAAGCAGCTCGGTGTGGACGTGGAGGAGCTGCAGAGCTGGGAGGGCGTCGCCGCCCTCGCCGGCAGCGCCGTCCCGGAGGGCGCCGAGCCGGTCGCGCAGGCCTACGCCGGGCACCAGTTCGGCGGCTACTCGCCTCGCCTCGGGGACGGGCGAGCGCTGCTGCTCGGCGAGGTCATCGACACGCGCGGCGTCCGGCAGGACGTGCACCTGAAGGGCTCGGGCGCCACGCCGTTCTCCCGCGGCGGGGACGGCAAGGCAGCGATCGGGCCGATGCTGCGCGAGTTCGCCATCAGCGAGGCGATGCACAACCTCGGCATCCCGACCGCCCGCGCGCTGGCCGTCGTCGCCACGGGCGAGTCCGTCGCGCGCGAGACGCTGCTGCCCGGCGCGGTCCTGACCCGGATCGCCGAGAGCCACCTGCGCGTGGGGACGTTCGAGTACACGGCGGCCCTGCGCGACGAGGCGCTGCTGCGGAAGCTGGCCGACTACGCGATCGCCCGTCATCACCCGGCCGCTGCCGACGCGCCGAACCGGTACCTCGCGCTCTTCGAGCACGTCATCGCCGCGCAGGCGGACCTCATCGCGCGGTGGATGCTCGTCGGCTTCGTCCACGGCGTCATGAACACGGACAACATGGCGATCTCCGGGCAGACCATCGACTACGGCCCGTGCGCGTTCATGGACCGCTACGACCTGGAGACCGTCTTCAGCTCGATCGACCACGGCGGGCGCTACGCCTACGGGAACCAGCCGTCGATCGCGCAGTGGGACCTCGCCCGGCTGGGCGAGGCGCTGCTGCCGCTGCTCGCGGACGCTCAGCCCGCAGCCGTCGAGGCGGGCATGGAGGCGCTGCGCGGGTTCGTCCCGCGCTATCAGGCCGCGTTCGGCGCGGGCCTGCGAGCGAAGCTCGGGCTGGGCGGCGTGGTGGTCGAGGCCGCGGGCGACCCGGCGCTGGACGCGCTCGCAGACGACCTCCTGAGCCTGCTGCAGCTGCAGCAGCCGGACTTCACCTCCGTCTTCCGGGCGCTCTCCGCGTCGCTGCGCAGCGACGAGTCGCAGGGGGCTCGCGCGCTGTTCCCGGACGACGTCGCGGCCTTCGACGCGTGGGCCGCGCGCTGGCGCGAGGCGCTCGCCACCCACGGTGTCGAGCCGGCTGCCGCGGCCGCGGCGATGGACCGCGTCAACCCGGTCTACATCCCGCGCAACCACCTGGTCGAGGCCGCCCTGACCGCCGCGACCGTCGGGGACCTGCAGCCGTTCGGGGAGCTGCTCGAGGTCCTCGAGCAGCCGTTCACCGAGCGGCCGGGCCTGGAGGCCTGGGCGCAGCCCGGCCCCGCGGAGGACCGGCCGTACCGGACGTTCTGCGGGACCTGAGGCCGCGCGGCGAGGCGCGGCGGGGAGACGGCGTCGTTTTTGTCCCCCCAGGGCGGTGCAAAAACGACGCCGCCCCGCCGCGCGCGCCCCTGAGGGTCTGTCGTGTTCATCAGGACGACACGGGCGGCGCCACCCGCAGCGGGAGGAACCGCAGCGTGCGCGCGGCCAGGTCGACGAGCAGCCACGAGGGCCGTCCGCCGGTCAGCGCGCCCGGGTTGGCGAGCAGCCGGTCCGCGCCCGCCGCGACCGTCCCGCGCGTGGGGCGGATCTGCGCGCCGGGGTAGGCGTCCGTCTGCGCCCACAGCTTCCGCGTGTGCGTGTGCCCGTGGAGCGCAAGCCAGCCCGACGTCTCGCGCAGCACCCGCGCCGCCTTGACCGGGGTGTCGACGAACTCCATGAACGGGTCCTGGAGGCTCGCGTGGACCAGGCCGACGCCGTGGCGCTCCTCCACCGGGGACCAGCCCTCGACGATCTCGCGCGTCGCCGCGTCGAGCATCCCGCGCTGGACGCACCACAGCTCGTGGTTGCCGGCGAGCACCACGTCGCAGAGCTCGACCGCAGCGGCGACGGTCGAGGCGTGCGCGGCGGGCGGCGCCCCGATCAGCGCGTCCACGACATCGCCCAGGCACCACAGCTCCTGCGCGCCCGCGGCGCGCGCGGCCGTCGCGAACGCCACCAGGCGCCCGGTGTGGTTGTGGACGTCGGAGCAGACGGCGACGAGCATGCGTCCTTGAGGCTGGCAGAGCCCGGTGCCGGAGGCGAGTCAGCGCAGCGGGTCGTGGCCCCAGTTCATCAGCGAGGCCCGCCACCGCGAGTGCTCCACGTCGTCCTGCGGGCCGCCCTGCGCCACGTGCCGCTCGATGTAGCCGACGACCTTCCGCATATGCGCGACGTCGTCGTCGCTCAGCTCGTCCTTGCGCTTGCGCTTGATGTCCACGATGCGCCGCCCCGACCGGTGACCCACCGACTCGCCGCCGCCGTCCTTCTGGCCGACCTCCTGCGACTCGTCCGTGCCCAGGAACTCCTCCAGCTCCTTCGGCTGCAGGTTCACCAGCTCACCGAACCGCTTGCGGATCTCGTCGTCGCTGTGCTCGCTCATGCGGCGGCGTGTGCCCGGGCGGGCGGAGGCGGGAACGTGGGCGGGGCGCGCTGGGCGCGGCGGGTCCGGGCGGCCGGGCCACCCCGTGCCATCCTCACGGGGCATGGACGCCGCCGCCCCGCTCGCCC
>JAOPZU010000390.1 GCA_025963955.1 Solirubrobacterales bacterium | reverse complement strand
CGGACCTGCTCGGGCTCGGCCGCGCCGGCGGGGCCGTGGCGGTACCGGTCCGCACGCGCGGGCAGGCCTTCGGCCTGCTGTCCTGCCAGAGCCGGGCGCCGCGGGCCTTCACCGCGGAGGAGCTCGACTTCCTCGCGTCCGTCGCGAACGTCCTGGCCGACGCGATCGACCGCCACCGGGCCGAGGAGGGCATCCGCCATCAGGCGCTCCACGACGCGCTCACCGGCCTGCCCAACCGCGCGCTCTTCCTGGACCGGTTGCGCCTGTCGATGGCGGCGGGCGCGCGGCGTGGCTCGCGGCTGGCCGTCGTCTTCCTCGACATCGACCACTTCAAGCTCGTCAACGACTCGCTCGGGCACGGGGTCGGCGACCAGCTGCTGTGCCAGTTCGCGCGGCGCCTGGACGGCCAGATGCGCGCGGGGGACACGGTCGCCCGGTTCGGCGGCGACGAGTTCGTGATGATCTGCAGCGACGTCGCGGACGCAGAGGAGGCGCGCGGCATCGCCGATCGGGTCGCCGACGCGCTGCGCGCGCCGTTCGTCCTGGACGGCTACGGGGACCTGGTCGTCCGCGCGAGCCTCGGCGTCGCCACCTCGCGGCCGGGCGACGGCACGGGCGACGCCGCGGAGGACCTCGTGCGCGAGGCCGACGCCGCGATGTACCGCGCGAAGGATCGCGGGCGCGGGCGGGTGGAGGAGTTCGACGAGCGCATGCGCGAGAACGCCAGCACGCGACTGCAGCTCGAGGCCGACCTCGCGCGGGCGGTGGACGAGGGTCAGCTGCGGCTCGTCTACCAGCCGATCGTGGAACTCGGATCCGGCGCGGTGCGCGGCGTCGAGGCGCTCGTCCGCTGGGAGCACCCGACACGGGGGCGGCTGGCGCCGGCCGAGTTCATCCCCGTGGCCGAGGAGACGGGGCTCATCGTCCCGCTCGGCGAGTGGGTGCTCCAGGAGGCCTGCCGCCAGGGCGCGCGCTGGCAGCAGCTCGCCGGCCCCGGGCGCGCCCCGATCGTCGCGGTCAACCTCGCCCCGCGGCAGGTGGCCGAGGCGGACCTCAGCCTGCTGGTCGACCGGGTGCTGCGCGAGACCGGCCTGGCCCCCGCGTCGCTGCACCTGGAGATCACCGAGTCCACGCTGATGAAGCAGGTCGAGCCGAACCTGGAGGCGCTCAAGGCGCTGGGGGTCGGCCTGGTCCTCGACGACTTCGGGACGGGCTACTCGTCCCTGGCCTACGTGCAGCGGTTCCCGATCGACGTCCTGAAGATCGACCGGTCCTTCGTCGCCGACCTGCGGCCCCAGAGCGACGACGAGACCATCGTCGCGGCGATCGTGAACATGGCCCGCAGCCTCCACGTGGAGGTCGTCGCCGAGGGGGTCGAGACCGCGCAGCAGGCGGAGACGCTGCGCGCGCTCGGCTGCCGCCTGGCGCAGGGGTTCTTCTACGCGCGCCCGCTGCCGGCCGAGGACGTCGAGCTGCTCCTGGGCGGCGTGCTGCCGCTCCTCGCCAGCGCATAGGGTCCTTGCCGCATGCTGCTGCGGCTCCTGTCCTACGCGTACTGGGCGCTGATCGCCGTGACCTGCCCGTTCTTCTTCGCGGGGGCGCTGCTCATCTGGCTCGTGACGCTCCCCTTCGATCGGCGCAAGGTGGTCCTGCACCAGTACTCGTGCGCGTGGGCGGTCTTCTTCATCGTCATCAACCCGCTGTGGAAGGTCCGCGTGACCGGGCGCGAGCACCTGAAGTGGCGGGGTCCGGCCGTGCTGGCCGCCAACCACGCCTCGCTGATCGACATCCTCGTCCTCTTCCAGCTCTTCCGGCCCTTCAAGTGGGTCTCCAAGGCCGAGAACTTCAAGCTGCCGTTCATCGGCTGGAACATGCACCTGAACGGCTACGTGTCGCTCGTGCGCGGCGACCGCGTCTCGGTGATGAAGATGCTCGAGCAGTGCTCGGCGCTGCTGCGCAAGGGCTCGCCCGTGCTGTTCTTCCCGGAGGGGACGCGGAGCAAGGACGGCGAGCTGCGGCCCTTCAAGGACGGGGCGTTCGAGCTCGCGGTGCAGCACGGCGTGCCGCTCGTCCCGATCGCGGTCCACGGCACCGGCAGCGCGTTGCCGAAGCACGGCGTGATCCTGCAGGAGCACGTCGACGGCTGGGTGCAGATCATGGAGCCGATGGACCCGGCGGACTACGGCTCGGTGGAGGCGCTGCGGGACGCCTGCCGCGAGCGCATCGCGGCGGCGCTCGCCGCTCGCGTCACTCCCGTGCCGTGAGCGGCAGTCGCGCGCGGATCGTCGTGCCCTGCCCCGGCGGGCTGAGGACCGCGAGCTGCCCGTCCGCGACCGCGACCCGGTCCTCGAGGCCGCGCAGGCCGCTGCCGCGGTCGGGCGCGGCGCCACCCGGGCCGTCGTCGATCACCTGGACCACGAGGTCGCCGCGGTGCTCGCCGACGCAGACGCGCGCGTGGGTGGCGCCCGGCGCGTGCTTGGCGATGTTCGTCAGCGCCTCGGCGACGACGAAGTAGGCCGTGGCCTCCAGCGGGGCGGGCCAGCGGCTCGGCGGGACGTCGATCTCCACGGGAACGGGTGCGCGGACGGTGAGGGCGGCGACCGCCGCCTGCAGGCCGCGGTTCGTGAGGATCGCGGGGTGGATGCCGGCGACGAGGTCCCGCAGCTCGCCGATCGCCGCGCGCGCGTCGCGGGCTGCCTCCTCGATCGTCGTGCCGGCCGCGGCCGGGTCCCGCTCCAGGAGCGCCCCCGCCCGCTGCAGCGTCATCAGCAGGTGGACCAGGCGTTGCTGCGCGCCGTCGTGCAGGTCGCGGCCGATGCGCGTGCGCTCCGCGTCCGCGGCGGTGACGATGCGTGCGCGGGAGGCCTCCAGCGCCTGCAGGCGCGTGCGGTCGATGGCCTCGCGGCGCCGGTGGGCCTCGGCCGCGAGCTGATCAGAGATGTCGCGGAAGGCGACCACCGCACCGCGGCCGCCGCGCATCGGGAGGGGCGCGCTGGAGTAGGCGACGGGCACCATCGTGCCGTCCCGTCGCACGAACCAGTCCTCGTCGATGCGGACCGTCTCGCCTGTCACGCGCGGGCGCAGCATCGGGCAGTCCTCGGCGGGGAAGTGCGACCCGTCCGGATACTTGTAGTGGATCGTCGGGTGGCTGATCTTCCCGAGCAGCTCCGAGGGGTGGTCGTACCCGAGGACGCGCAGGGCCGCCGGGTTGAGGAACTCGACGCGGCCGTCCGGGTCCACGAGGTAGACCGCGTCGGCGACCGTGTCCAGCAGGGCCTCCAGCAGCTCCCGCGGGGCCGACGCGATCAGCCGGCTGACGACCTTTGCGGCGGGATCGGGCACCCTACCCCTGGTTTCCGCTCTCGTACACGCCCGAGGCGCGGACGGGGGCGGCGGCCGCCACGCCGGGCAGCGCGACGCGGCAGAAGTCCTCGCCGAACGGCGTCAGGAGGATCGAGCGGCGGACGGTCTTCGCCTTGCCGCCGCCGTGCAGCGCCTCCAGGACGTCGGGCTGGGCCTCGAGCACCTGGTAGCGCAGCGGGTCCGGAAGGGGCTCGCGCGAGAACCAGATCAGGCCGAGGCGGAAGAGGTTGTTCAGGTAGGCCGGGACGCGCTCGACGTACCGCACGCCCGCGTTCTGCCCGATCATCGAGAGGCCCGGGGCGACCATGTTCGTCCCGATCAGCGGCGAGTTGATGAGCGGGGTCTTGCCCGTCCGGACGTCGACGGACGGCTGCGGCCCCTCGATCGTCAGGTAGCGCAGGATCCGCGCCTCGTCGGGGGCGATCTCGTCGATGATCCGGGCGTAGGCCGGGTGCGCCGGCTCCTCGTAGCTGACGTCGGTCGACTTGTAGAGCAGGTCCGCGCCCTTGTCCTGGAGGCTGCGCAGGTCCGCCTCCGAGAGCGCGGTCGCGGCCGCGGCGGCGTTCTGCGTGTCCGCGGCGGTGGCGGCCGCGCGGCGCTCGCGCAGGGCCTCGGGCAGGCGCTCGTCGACCGCCGCGATCCCGAGCATCTCGCGGGCGTAGCCCTTCACGCCGTGCTCGATGTCGTGCAGCAGCTCCGCGGCGGACTCGCCGCTGACGGCCGCCTGGAGGACCCGGTCGGCCGCCTTGAGGGAGGAGCGTGCGCTCCACTCCGCCGTGCGGATGCTCGCGCCGACGCCGATGCGGAACAGGCCCGGCAGCGCCTTGGAGATGCTGCTCGCGGTCGGGTCCGACGGGTGGGCGCGGTGCGGCGTGGGGTCCTGGGGAGTGCTCATGGCCTCCTCATACCCCGAAGATCGCCAGATGGACGATCCCGCCGCCGAAGCCGAGCACCGCGCCGTGCACGTACAGCATCCATTCGTCCTCCTTGATCGCGGCCCGCAGCATCTCCTGGAAGTCGACGGGCGCCATCTCGCGCATGCGGGAGGCGATCAGGTCGCGGATGAGCGCGCTCTGCTGGGCGTTGAACTCCGGATCGGCGAGCGGCGTCATCGTGTAGTCGACGGCGTCGACCGCCACCGAGTCGCGGATCGCGTCGTACTCCTTGCCGCCCATGGCCACGCGGACGGCGGCGCGGGCCGGCCCGGTCGCGCGGTCCACGGCCGGGCGCATCGCCGTCTGGATCATCTGCCGGGTGCGGTCCGAGCGGGGCCCGGTCAGCAGCTCGGTGCCGATGTTGCTGAGCGTGACGATCTCGTCCGCGATGAGCTTCGCGTAGATGTCCGCGACCGCGGTCTGGCGCCGCAGGAAGAGGCCGTGGAACTTGACGCCGAGGATGACCTTCGGCTCGACCGGGACGAAGATGAGCGACATCGCCAGCAGGTTCGTGAGGTAGCCGACGGCGGTGCCGAGGATCGGCAGCAGCCACCAGTGGGGGAACGTGTGCGTGAGGAAGTACACCGGGACGCCGAGCAGGAAGCCGAGGTAGAAGCCGAAGTTCACCATCAGCTTCAGCTCGCGGTCGCCGATGTCCAGGAAGATCCGGTTGGCGAGCTCCGGGTGCGCCTCGAGGTGCTTGATGACCATCAGCTTCACGTCGAGCAGCTGGTCGATGTTCTCGCCGATCTGGTCGGTCACGGCGTGGACGATCTCCGGCAGCTGCGCCCGGACCCGGGCGTGGACGGCGGCCTTCACGCGCGGGGGGACGTCGTTCCACAGCTGCGGCTGCTCGCGCTGCATGATCTGCTCGACGAGCGTCTCGATGTCCCGCTCGGAGGTCTGCAGGATGTGCTCGGCGATCCGCTCGGGCTGCAGGCGCTGGTAGAACTCACCGGGACTGCCGAGCTTGGAGATGCCCTTGTCGACGGCGATCGAGCCCATCTTCGCCGCGCGCGAAGGGACGATCCCCTGCCACCCGAGGCGCCCGCGGATGAGCCCCGGGATCTCCTGGAAGCGGCGCGGCAGCAGGTCCGCGACCGTCCGCAGACCCGGAACGGTGACGCCGACGAAGCGGATCGGGTTGAACAGCATCCACACGCCGCTGAGGTTCGTCACGTAGCCGATGACGCCGGTGAAGACCGGGATGATGATCAGCTGCGCCCAGTCCACGCCGACGATCCTAGACCGAACGCGGGCGTTCGGGGGCGGGGGCGGTGGTGGGGCGTCGGCCGGAGTCCGAAGGACACGCGCACGCCGCGGGCTAGGGTCCCGGGATGCGCTTCGCCCGACCCCGCCCGCTCGCGCTGCCCGCCGCAGTGGCGGGCGCCGTCCTACTGCTGGCGACGGCCGGCCCGGCCGCGACGCAGGGCGTGACGGCGTCCGCCGCGTCGCGGGCCGACGCGGTGGCGGCGCTGCGGCCGCCGATCCGGAGGATGTTCATCACCTTCGGGCCCCGGCGCCAGCGGGAGATGCGCGCGTACGCGATGCGCCACTACGGGATCGACAGCTCCGCACTGAAGCGGCCGCACGTGATCGTCGAGCACTTCACCGCCTCCACCACCGTCGCGTCCGCGTACGCCACGTTCGCCCGGGACGTGCCGGACAGCGAGCTCCACGAGCTGCCGGGGACGTGCGCGCACTTCATCGTGGGCCGCGACGGCACGATCTACCAGCTCGTGTCGATCCGTCGCATGTGCCGCCACACCGTCGGGCTGAACTACACGGCGATCGGCATCGAGCACGTCGGCCTCTCCGACCAGGACGTCGTCGGGCGCGCCGCCGAGCTGCAGGCGTCCCTGCGGCTGACGCACTGGCTGCGGTGCCGCGAGCAGATCGGGGTCCCGAACGTCATCGGGCACAACGAGAGCCTCTCCTCGCCCTACCACCGGGAGCAGGTCGCCCGCCTGAAGTCCCAGACGCACGGCGACATGACGCGCGCGACGATGACGGGGTACCGCCGGAAGCTGCGGGCTATGCGCTGTCCGCGGTGAGCGTGGGCGCCCGCTTCATCCACCGGTGGCTCGCCGGCACCCCGCGGTGGACGAGGGCGAAGGCCGCCCCCGCCATCAGCCAGCCCGCGAGGATGTCCATGACGTAGTGCTCGCCGCCGTAGACGAGCGCGAAGCCCATCAGCAGCGTGTACAGCGCGAGCGGGACCCGCACGCGCCAGCCGGCGCTCCAGAAGCTCAGCAGCAGCATGAACGGGAACGCGGCGTGCAGCGAGGGCATCGCAGCGACGGGGTTGACGTAGTCCGCGTTCTCGTAGACGGACTGGATCGTGCGGACGCCGAGCCGGCCCCAGACCTCGGGCACGATCCGAGCGACCGGGCCGATGCCGCCGCCGTCCTGGGCGGCCAGCCACGGCGGCTGCGCGGGGAACAGCCAGTAGGTCAGGAACGCGCCGAGGGTCAGCACGACGGTCGTCGCCGCGAAGGCGCGGAAGCGGTCGTGCGCCACCCGCCAGAGCACGGCCGCCACCGTCCAGACCGCGAAGAAGTGGGTCATGTACGTGGCCCAGACGAGGTAGTCGTACCAGTGCAGATGAGCGCTGTCCCACAGCTGCCGCTGCAGGCCGACCGTCGGGATCTCGTGGCCGAAGAGGGCGCGGTCCACGTCGATCTGCGCGGTCTGGTGAGCCTGCTCGGGGGTGACCGCGACGGCGCCGCGCAGGCGGTCGTAGAGGACGAGCAGCCCGAAGAACGGCGCCCACTCCAGGGCCAGCACGCCCCAGGTCCGCCAGCGGGTGACGCTGAAGGCGAGCATCCCCAGCGCGAGCCAGAAGAACAGCTGGTCGCGGGCGACCGGGAGGCCCCAGTACGCGATCGTCAGCCCCAGGGCGATCAGGTAGACGACGGGGGCGCCGAGGACGAGCAGGCGCTGCGCGAGCGCCCGGCGACCAGGGGCCGGGGCGGGGCGGAGGGCGTCGCTGCGGGCCACGGACAAGGCCGCCGACTGTAGAGGCTGTTCACCGCCCGTTCACCCGCTACGGTCGGGCCGATGCCCCAGGTCGCCCTCCCGGACCACGCCGACGTCGTCATCGCCGGCGGCGGTCACAACGGCCTGGTCGCGGCCGCCTACCTGGCGCGGGCAGGCCGCCGCGTGGTGCTGCTGGAGCAGCACGAGCAGCTCGGCGGCGCCGCCGTCTCCTCCTCGCCGTGGCCCGGCGTGGACGTGCGCCTCAGCCGCTACAGCTACCTCGTCAGCCTGCTCCCGCGGAAGCTCGTCGACGAGCTCGGACTGGACCTGCGACTCGTCCGGCGCCGAGTGCCGGCGTACACGCCGGTGGGGGACGGCGGGGTGCTCGGCGTCCCCGGCTCGTCGTTCGCGGACGCGGTCGCGCGGCTGGCTCCGGGCCTCTTCGCCTCGCTCACCGAGCCCCTGCGCAGCGAGGCGGACCTGCGTGCGGCCTGCGGAGACACGGCGACCTGGGACGCGCTCGTCCGCCGCCCGATCGGGGAGGCGCTGCGGGCGGCGCATCCGGGCGACGACGTGGGCCTGGGCATCGTCTCCACCGACGCGCTCATCGGGACGTTCGCGCGGATCGACGACGCGGACCGCCTCGCCAACCGCTGCTTCCTCTACCACGTGATCGGCGGCGGGACCGGCGACTGGGACGTACCGGTCGGCGGGATGGGCGCGGTGACGGACGCCCTCGCGC
>JAOPZU010000369.1 GCA_025963955.1 Solirubrobacterales bacterium | reverse complement strand
GTCGTCCGCCAGCGCGGCCCCGTTGCGCCGCGTCACCTCCCCGAGCACCTCCGTCAAGAAGGCCTCCGTGACGCCGGCCCGCCGGCGGGCAAACGCGCGCAGCAGGGCCGTCAGGCCGTCCTCGCCGAGCCGGCCGTCCCCCGACCGGCCCTCGAAGAGGCCGTCCGTGTAGAGCAGCAGGTTCCAGTCCGGCGGCAGGGCGACGGGAGTCTCCGGCCACGCCACGGACCGCCCGAACCCGAGCGCCGGACCCGTCTCGGTCTCCAGCGGCAGGGCGTCACCAGCGGCGATCAGCACCGGCGGCGGATGACCGGCGATCCGGAAGCAGGCCTGCCGCCGATCGGCCGTGACGCTCACCTGGGCGGCGGTGGCGAAGATGCAGTCGTCCTCGCGCTCGTACTCCAGCAGCCGGTCGAGGGTCGTGAACATGGCGGCCGGCGGGGCGCCGGAGAGCACGAGCGTCCGCCACGCGATGCGCAGCCGGACGCCGAGCGCCGCCTCGTCCGGTCCGTGGCCGCAGACGTCGCCGATCAGGGCATGGAGCACGCCGTCCGGGGTCTCGACGACGTCGTAGAAGTCGCCGCCGAGCAGCTGGCGGCTGCGCCCGGGCTGGTAGGCGGTCGTCACCGTGACGTCGTCCCCGCGCAGGATGGGGGCGGGGAGCAGGCCGCGCTGCAGACGGGTGTTCTCCGCTTCGTGCGCGCGGGCCACGGCCGCCTCCCGGCCCAGGCGCGCGCTCTGCCGGCGCTCGATGGCGTAGCGGATCGCGCGGACCAGGCCGTCCTCGTCACCCCGGCCCTTGATGAGGTAGTCCTGGGCCCCGGCGGCGACGGCGGCGGCCCCGCGGCGCCCGTCGACGTCCCCCGTGAGAACGACGACCGCCAGGTCGCTGTCGTACGCCAGCAGCCGTTGCAGCCCGTCGAGCCCGACGGCGTCGGGCAGCCCGAGGTCCAGCAGCACGCAGTCGGCGCCGGCGACCCGGAGCGCCTCGAGGGCAGCGCTGACCGACGGCACCGCGCGCACCCGGAAGTCGGGCCAGGCCGCGAGCTCGTCGGTCACGATGAGCACGTCGTCCTCGTCGTCCTCGATGAGCAGCACCTCGCGGACCGCGGCCGGGGCGACGTCACGGCGCGCGGCCCCGATGGACCGGGGCGTGTCGCGGTCGGCCGGCACGTCGATGCTCACGACGGCCCGTCCAGGCCGAGCGGCCGTTCGCCCGGCAGCTCCACCATCTCGAACCAGTACCGCGTCCACGTGCGCAGCACGTCGACCAGCCCGTCGAACGTCACGGGCTTGGTGACGAACCCGCTGACCCCGAGGTCGTAGGAGCGGAAGACGTCCTGCTCGTCCTTCGAGGTCGTGAGGACGACGACGGGGATCTGGCGCAGCGCCGGGTCGGCCTTGATCTCCGCCAGCGCCTCACGCCCGTCCTTGCGCGGCATGTTGAGGTCGAGCAGGATGATCCCGGGGCGCGGCGCCTGGTCCGCGCGGCCCGCCCACGGCCCCTCGTGGCGCAGGTAGTCCATGAGGTCCTGGCCGTCCACGACGTCGTTGAGCGCGCCCCGCAGGCGCGACTGCTCGAGCGCGTCCCGCGTGAGCTCGCGGTCGTCCTCGTCGTCGTCCGCGAGGAGGATGACGGTCGAGACCCCGGGCCTACGCATGCACCGGGCCCTCCGGCAGGCGCGTGCGGTCCTCGTCGTGGGGGCGGTCGGCGAGGACGATGGTCTCGTGCTCCTGGTGGAGCGGGAGGGTCACCACGAAGCGGGCGCCCTCGCCGGGACGACCCTCCCCGCGGATGCGGCCGCCGTGCCGCTCGGCGATCTTCCGGCACAGCGCCAGGCCGATGCCCGTGCCCGGGTACTGGCTGCTGCGCCCGTGCAGGCGCTCGAAGACGCGGAAGATGCGCTCCTCGTACTGGGGGTCGAAGCCGACGCCGTTGTCCTCGACGGTGAGGACGACCGTGTCGTCCTCGACCTGGGCGTCCACGCGGACGACGGGCGGGACGCCCTCGCGGCGGAACTTCAGCGCGTTCGAGATGAGGTTCTGCATGAGCTGCCGCAGCTGGACCGCGTCACCGCTCACGGTCGGCAGCGGCCCGACGTGGACATCGGCGTCGTAGCGGGCCACGGACTCCGACAGGTCCTCGAGCACACCCGCCGTCAGGCCGCCGAGGTCGACCGGGGCGAACGGCCGCGCCTGCGTCGCCACGCGCGAGAACCGGAGCAGGTCCTCGATCAGGCGCTGCATGCGCTCGGCCGCCGCGTTCGTGCGCTCCAGGTAGTCGCGGCCCTTCTCCGAGAGCTGCTCGGCCTCCATGACGGTGAGGCGCTGGGTGAAGGTCCGGACCTTGCGCAGCGGCTCCTGCAGGTCGTGCGACGCGATCGAGGCGAACTGGTCGAGCTCGTCGTTGGACCGCGCGAGCTCCGCGGCGCGCCGCGCGAGCTCGCGGTTGGTCACGGCCAGCAGCGCACCGGCGCGCCGGGCCTCCGCCGCCGAGCGCAGCATCCGCCGGGCGAGGACGAACGCGGCCGCCGTGACCGCCGCGAAGGCGGCGAAGATCGCCCAAGGCACCCACTTGCGCAGGCCGGAGACGTTCGCGAACAGCGCCTTCTCGGGCGCCGCCAGCACCAGGCGCCACGTCGAGCCCGCCAGGGGCACCTGGTCGTAGTAGCGCCCGTTCGTCTCCCCGGAGGGCCGCGCCAGCGCCCGGACCTGAGCCGGCCGGCGGAAGACGTAGCCCGTCGGGCGGGCGGGGTTGGTGGAGGCGATGACGCGGCGCCGTCCGTCGATGAGGTAGCTCTGCCGGCCGCGGACACCCGGGATCCGGCGCAGCTCCCGCACGATGAACTGGCTCAGGGCGGAGGGCGGGAAGCCCGTCACGAGCAGCCGCGTGCCGTACCGCGTGCGCACCGGGACGGCGAAGTTGATGACTCCGGTCCGGCCGTAGGGCACGACGTCACCGAGCCCGTAGGGGCGACCCGCCCGCACCATCCGGACGGTGGCGGCCGAGGCCGCGAGGCCGCGGCGGGCCTGGCTCGTGAACCCCTGTGAGCGCGCGAGCACGCGCAGCGACGGGTCGAGCAGGACGACGTACGCGCTCGTGCGGCGGTCCCGCTCGGCCACGCGGTCGGGCACCGCCCTGCCGCCGTAGCGCCGGGCGTTGCGCGGCGCCTGCTGCGCCGAGGACTCGAACAGCGACTCGATGAGCGCGGCGGCGAGGGTCGCACGCTCGTGGACGCGGCTGCGGACGTCGTCCTTGGACTTCGCCTGCGTGTCGGCGAGCTCGAAGGCGAAGACCGCGAGCAGGCCGACGACCACGAGGGCGGTCGCCACGCCGATCAGCGTGGTGGTGCCGCGGCGGTTGGTGCTGCTCCTGCCCACGACGGGACTCATCTCACCCGCACTCCTCCAGACGCTGGACGCTGCCCGCCCCCGTGCGCCGGCCGCACGATGACGTCCCTGCTCCTCCCGCCGGCCCGGCCTTCCTGCGCCCGTGCCGACGGCGGGATCCTACCCCGCGGAGGCGGCGCGGCGGGAAACCTCCCAGAACGGCCCGCAACTTCTCACGCTCTGCGTGTGCCAGGCCACGAGGCGACCTCTGGACCAAGAGGCGCCGTCGGGGCGCCCTACCACCGCCTAACGAAAGGCGCCTCCATGACGTCTCGCCGTATCACCGTGCGGGCGAAGATGCTCGGACTCAGCTCGCTGCTGCTGCTGTTCGTGCTCCTCGTCGGGTTCCTGTCCATCTCGAAGCTCTCGTCCGTCGCCGGCGAGTCCCAGAAGGCGTACGACAAGGTCACCAAGCCGCTGGCGGACCTCGGAGAGGCGCGGGCGCTGGTCAACGAGCAGCGCGCGCTCACCAACAACTACATCCTCGAGGCGGACGAGAGCGTCAAGCAGGACCTGCTGAAGAAGATCGACGCGAACTCCCAGCTCATCAAGGGCAACCTCGACCTCGCCGGCAAGACGCTCGTCACCGCCACGGGCAAGGCGACCTACGACCGCCTCCTGGCCGACAACACCGCGTACAAGACCCAGCGGGCGGCGCTCTTCGCGATCGGCCAGCGGCCGACCCACACCGACCAGCAGGAGTACGCCTTCAACAAGGCGAACGTCGTGCCGGCTGCCAAGAAGGTCCAGGCGGACTTCGACGAGCTGTTCGCGTCGAAGGTGAAGCTCGGCAGCGACACGGCCGCCGGGATCCGGAGCAGCTACCACTCCGCGCGCACCACGATCCTCGTGCTGCTGCTCTTCGCGCTGCTGATCGGCACGGGCCTCTCAGTCCTGCTCTCGGGCTCGATCCGCAAGAACCTCGGCGCGGTCGCCGACCGGCTCAGCTCGCTGAGCGGCCACTGCGCCGCGCAGCTGGGCATCGGCCTGCGCAGCCTGGCCGACGGGGACCTGACGTACGAGGTGAGCCCGATCACGCCGCCCATCGACCACTGGAGCAACGACGAGATCGGCGACGTCGCGCAGAGCACGAACCTGCTGCGCAGCGGCCTGATCGCGTCGATCGAGTCCTACAACGCCTCCCGCGGGCAGCTCGGCGAGCTCATCGGCGAGGTCAGCGTGGCGGCCGCGTCCGTCTCCGCCGGGTCCCAGCAGATGGCGGCGACCTCCGGCGAGACCGGCCGTGCCGTCACCGAGATCGCGCACGCGGTCGGCGACGTGGCCTCGGGCGCGGAGAAGCAGGTCATGACGATCGAGTCCGCCCGCCAGGCCGCCGACCAGGTCGGCGAGGTCAGCGAGCGGTCCGCGAAGAACGCGAGCGAGGCGGCGCACGTCGCCGGCGAGGCCCGCGGGATCGCCGTCGCCGGCTCCGAGGCCATCGGTGAGGCCACCGCCGCGATGGAGACCGTCCGCGACGCCTCCGAGCAGGCCACCAAGGCGATCCGGGAGCTGGGCGCGAAGAGCGACCAGATCGGCGGGATCGTCGACACGATCGGCGGCATCGCCGAGCAGACGAACCTGCTGGCGCTCAACGCGGCCATCGAGGCCGCCCGCGCCGGCGAGCAGGGCCGCGGCTTCGCGGTCGTCGCCGAGGAGGTCCGCAAGCTCGCGGAGGAGTCCCAGCAGGCGGCGCGCTCGATCGCGGAGCTCGTCGGGGAGATCCAGCAGGAGACGAAGAGCGCGGTCGAGCTGGTCGAGGCCGGTTCGGCGAGCACCCACGCCGGTGCGACCACGGTCGCCCGGGCGCAGGAGGCCTTCCAGGCCATCGGCACGTCCGTCGCGGACGTCTCCGAGCGCGTCGAGCAGATCGCCGTCGTCATCCAGCAGGTGTCCTCCTCCGCGGCCGCGATGCGGAACGACATGACGGACGTGGCCGCGATCGCCGAGGAGTCCTCGGCGGCCACGGAGCAGGTCTCCGCGTCCACGCAGCAGACCAGCGCCGCGGCCCAGGAGATCAGCGCCTCCGCCGCCGAGCTCGCCACCACCGCGGGGCAGCTCGAGGCCCTCGTGCAGCGCTTCAAGGTCGCTGCCTGACACGGCCGGGGACCGACCGGGATCGCCGCTCGCGCGGCGATCTCGGTCGTTCATCCGGGCGCGCTCGCACCGGCGGTTCATCAACCGCGTTCATCCGATCGGATGAACACCGCGCCGCCTTCGTGCCGAGTACCCCGGTACATGAAGAGCGCCGGCCTCCCGCATCCCCACCTCGACGAGTTCGACGCGCAGGTCCTGCGCGTCCTGCGGACGGGGTCCCGGCGCCTGCGCCTGAACGAGATGGCGGCCGCTACCGGCCTCCCGGTCTCGCGCATCGCCACCGGACTGCAGACGCTCGAGCGGCAGGGCCACGTGCGCTTCGTCGCCGGCCGGTGGGTCGCCCTGGAGCACCGTGGGAGGCAGCGATGAGAGGGACGATCTTCGACCACGCGCCCACCGGGCTGGCGCTGCTCAGCAGCGGGGACGGGCAGATCCTGGAGGCGAACGAGGCCTTCGCGGGCATGGTGGGCCTGACCCTGGCGGACGTCCGCGGGCGGACGCTCCCGGAGCTGGTGGCGGAGGGCGTCGCCACGGCCCCGCTGGACATCGCGTCGGTGCTCGACGGAGCCGCGCAGGCGCTCACCGGCGACGCCTGGTTCTGCGCCGAGGGCGCCGGGCCGCAGCGCTACCGCTTCCGCGCTGCGCGGACGCCCGCGACCCTGGGCGACCGGGAGCACGTCGTCCTCTGCCTCGACCGGGACGCCGCACGCGAGCCGGACGCCG
>JAOPZU010000364.1 GCA_025963955.1 Solirubrobacterales bacterium | reverse complement strand
GAACCGCCCGCGGCGCGTCGCCTCCGGCGGTCCGTCTGCCTGGCGTGCCGCCCGCGGCGCAGCGCATCCGGCCGCTCCTCTGCCCGGCGCGCCCTCAAGGGCACAGCCGCGCTCGCCACTCCTCCACGATCTCCCGCACCAGCGGCAGCGACGCTCGCCACTCCACACGCGCGAGCGAGGCGTCCATCGCCTCGAGGTCGAGGAGCCCACGCTCGTGCGCCCGGACGAACATGTCGCGCAGCTCCACCGGGTCCGCGTCCTCCGCGCAGTCGATCAGCGTCCGCGACACCGAGGTCACCGGGATGCCGTGGACGACGTCGAGGTCGTCCGGGTGCAGCACGGGCGCGTAGTGGAAGATCACGCCCGGCGGCGCGAGGCGGTGGGTGCGCGGGTCCTCCGGACTCCCGGGGATCAACACGTGGATGGGTTCCGGCGGGGCGTCGAACATGGACTCGATGCTCCCGCGGCGGCCTGCGGCGGCACAACGACACGTTCGTGCCGGAAGTGCGCGCGCAGGGCGCAGCTTCCGGCACACCTTCCCCGAGGATCAGCCCGTGGCGCCGACCTTCTTGGCGCACGCCGGCCAGGCGGCGGGCCCGCGCTGGGCCATCAGCGTCGTCGCACGCTGATCCTGCTCGGCCTCGAGCGCGGCGGCCGGGTCACCCGTGCCGCCGACCGAACGCCAGGTGGCGCGGTCGAACTGGTACTTGCCGCGATAGCGGCCAGAGGCCGAGACGAGCGAGGGGTCGCCGCCCGACTCGCACACCGCGATCGCCTGCAGAAGGTTCGTCGGACTGCTGGTCACCGCCGAGTTCTTCTTCCGGGTCGAGGGCGTGACGCCGGCGGCGTCGGCCGTGTCGCCCGCACGCAGGCCGAGCGCGGCAAGCGTCCGCGGCCCGATCACGCCATCCACCACGAGCCCCCGCTTGCGCTGGAAGGCCCGCACGGCCTTCCGCGTCTGAGGACCGGCCACGCCGTCGGCGGCGATGCCGAGCTTCTGCTGCACCGCGGCGACCGTCGACGTCACGGACGCACCGCTGCGCGCCGCCGGCGCCGTGGTGTCCGCGGCGAGGGCGCCGCCCGTCAGCACGCTCATCGTCACCAGCGCACCCGCGACCACACGGTGACCGCGGGAATGAAGACGGGTGCGGCGTGCGGCGGCGGCGCGCCGCGTGCGGGACGCGCGCAGGGACCGCCGGTAGGGGGTCGAATCGTCCACCGCACGCTGCGGCGCGGGTCCATCGAACGGCGTTGACACGGCTGTCCTCCATCGTCTCGGCGCCTACGGGGTTAGCTGACGGGCTCGCGCTGAAACTGCGCTACGCCGTGCGATGACGGCGATTCGCCCCTGGACCTTGCGGTCCCCTGGGTCCCCCGTTCGCCGCCCCTGGTGGACGACGACTCGGCGTGGTTCTGGTCGTGCAATGCCGGAGGGTACGCGATGTTTCGGTCGCTCGCGCCGGCGGGCACCGGAACGCCGGCTACGGCGCCTCGACGGTGGTTGTCGGGCCGGGAGCCGGGAGGCTGCCCAGGCGCCGTCTCCGCGCGATCACCGCAAACCCCGTACCAGAAGATCTATCCTTGACTGACTGAGATGTCTTGCTATTGTTGCTTCCGCAACGGTTGAAGTCGACAAAGGAAACGTCACCGCATGCCCTCCACCTATCTCCTCATCCCGCTGGACGACACCGTCGTCCTGCCGACGATGGACATCACCCTCCCGGTGGACGTCGGTGACGCCCAGCGGGTGGTGCTCGTCCCCCGCCACGACGGCGAATACGCCTCCGTCGGCACCATCGCCACCGTCACCGAGTCGATCCGCCTGCCCGGCGGCGGCCGCGGCGCGTCCCTCTCAGGCGAGTCCCGTGGCCTCATCGGCGCGGCGCAGACCGGCCCCGACGGCAAGCTGCACGTGCAGGTCACGGAGGCCGAGGACGCGGTCCCGGTCGACGGCCGCACCCGCGAGCTCGAGCGTGAGTACCGCGCCGTGGTCGAGGAGCTCCTGGAGCTCCGCGGCGACGACGGCCGCGTCGCCGGCTGGGTCCGTGCGATCCGGACGCCCGGCGCGCTCGCCGACACCTCAGGGTACGCCCCGGACCTGACCTTCGAGCAGAAGGTCCAGATCCTCGAGACCACCGACGTCACCGCCCGCCTCGAGCTCGCCCTCGAGATGCAGCGTGAGCGGCTGACCGCCCTCCAGATCCGGCGCAAGATCCGCGACGACGTGGAGAGCGGCGCCAACAAGCAGCAGCGCGAGTACCTCCTGCGCCAGCAGCTGGCGTCCATCCGGCGCGAGCTCGGGGAGGACAGCGAGAGCGCCAGCGACGACTACCGCTTCAAGATCGAGGAGGGCGCGATGCCCGAGGCGGTCCGGGAGCAGGCCGAGCGCGAGCTCGAGCGCCTGGAGCGGTCCGGCGAGAGCGGGCAGGAGGGCCAGATGATCCGGACCTACCTGGACTGGCTCACGTCGGTGCCGTGGGGCGTCACCTCCGAGGAGACGCTCGACCCGGTCAAGACCCGTGAGGTGCTCGACGCCGACCACGCCGGGCTGAACGACGTGAAGGACCGGATCGTCGAGTACGTCGCGGTCAAGAAGCTCCGCAACGAGCGTGGGCTGGGCGACGGCGAGGACGCCAAGAAGGCTGGGGCGATCCTGACGCTGATCGGACCGCCCGGTACCGGCAAGACGTCCATCGGCGAGTCGATCGCCCGCGCGATGGACCGGGAGTTCGTCCGCATCTCGCTCGGTGGCCTCCGCGACGAGGCGGAGATCCGCGGCCACCGCCGCACGTACATCGGCGCCCTTCCGGGACGGCTGGTGCGCGCGCTGCGCGACGCGAAGACGATGAACCCGGTCATCCTGCTCGACGAGGTCGACAAGGTCGGCGCCGACTGGCGCGGGGACCCGTCCTCGGCGCTGCTGGAGGTCCTTGACCCGGCGCAGAACTCGACCTTCCGCGACCACTACCTGGACGTGGAGCTCGATCTGTCCGACGTCGTCTTCATTGCCACGGCGAACCAGTACGACACGATTCCCAGCCCGCTGCTGGACCGCATGGAGGTCATCTCCTTCGACGGCTACACCGTCGCGGAGAAGGTCGCGATCGCCCGGGACTACCTGTTCCCGCGGCAGCTGCAGCGCAACGGGCTGCTGCCCGGTGAGGTGACCGCGGACGACGGGATCCTCCGGACGATCGTCTCCGAGTACACGCGTGAGGCGGGCGTCCGCTCGCTCGAGCGCCAGCTCGGCACGATGCTGCGCAAGACGGCCACGAAGGTCGCGTCGCGGCCGGTCGTCGAGGGGGCGGAGGCGCCTGAGCCGGTGGTCATCGACCTGGACCTCGTGCGGGACGCCCTTGGGCGCCAGAAGGTGTTCCAGGAGGCGGCCGCGCGGACCGCGGTGCCCGGCGTGGCGACGGGTCTGGCCGTGACCGGAGCCGGCGGCGACGTGCTGTTCGTTGAGGCCACCGCGATGGACGGCAAGGGCGCCGGCGGGCTCACGCTGACCGGCCAGCTCGGCGACGTCATGAAGGAGTCGGCCCAGATCGCCCTGACCTACGTGCGCGCCCACCGAGAGGAGCTCGGCATTCCGGCGAGCGCCTTCGAGGATCGGGACTTCCACGTGCACGTGCCGGCGGGCGCGATCCCGAAGGACGGGCCGAGCGCGGGCGTCACGATGATCACCGCGCTGGCGTCGCTGCTGTCCGGGCGCCCGGTGCGGCACACGGTCGGCATGACCGGCGAGGTCACGCTGCAGGGGCGGGTGCTGCCGATCGGGGGCCTGAAGCAGAAGGTCCTCGCTGCGCACGCCGCCGGCCTGACGGACGTGGTCCTGCCCGAGCGCAACCGCGGCGACCTGGACGACGTCCCCGAGGAGGTGCGGGAGGTCATGACCTTCCACCCCGCGATGACGATCGGCGAGGTGCTCGACGTCGCGCTTGAGCCGGTGCGCACGGCGGGCGGTGTGACGACGGGCTGACCCATCCACGGGGCCGTGGGTGCGAGCCGTCCTCCGGGGCGGCTCGCCCTCGTTCAGGCGGAGGTTTCGTCCGCTCGTTGCGGGGTGGCGATGGACGTTTTCCCGGACCGTCCGAAGCGCGACCTAGTGTCAGCGATCAACCGGTGTCTCAACGGTCTCCCCGCATCTACTCGAGTTCGCTCGCGCGTCGTGACAAGCGCTGGCGCTCGCGGCGACGCCGCGTCTTCGCGATCGGGTCGGTGAGCCGGGCGGCTGTGTGGTCGGCCGCCTTCTGCGTGACCGCCGTGGCGGTCGCCGGGCGGCTGACCGGCGCGGTTCCGCTCTGACGTCGTTCCCCGCGCCAGATCGGAGCCGTCCGCCGAGCCGGCGCCTCACGGGGCGCGGCGGCCGTCCTCCTCGGTCATGACGACCAGGACGAGCGCCTGCGTCTGGGCGGCGCTGAGCGCCTCCGGCACGGCCATCCGGTCGTAGGCGAGGGCACGCGTCGCCTCGCCGAACTGGTGGGCGAGCTCGGCGGTGTGCTCCAGGCTCGTGCGGCCCTCGCCGCCGATGAGCGCTTCGTCGAGTTCGAACGCGGTCGCCTGGATCGCGGCGTCGACCCACGGCCGCCAGTCGTAGCCGCCATCCCTGGCGTGGGCCTCAAGCGCGCGCTGGCTCAGCCGCAGGGCGCGGCATGCTCCGCGGCGCGCCTGCTCTCGGGCGCCGCGGGCGGCTGCTGCGGTCGCGTCCGTTCCTACGAGCTCGAGGCCGAGCAGTGCGGCGGCCGCCAGATCCGGCAGTCCGCCGATCGCGGTGGCCACGAGGTCCACGGGCAGCGCGATGCGCTCACGCTCGCGGTCGATGGTCCCGCCGCCCACGGCGATCGCGCGGCGGCGGGTCGTCCTGATGCACGGCGGGGCGCTCACGGCGCACCGAACTCCTGCTGGGTCTGCGAGGGACGGGAGGAGGCGACCGGCCGCGCGGTACCCGCCGTGGGCGTGGTGAACTCGCGCCTCGTGATGGTGGATGACGTGGCGGGGGCCGTTGCCGGTGCCCGGAACTCCGGGACCGCGGTGCCGCTGCCTGCCGTCTGGCGCGCACGGCCCGCCGCGAACTCCCGCCCCGCCTGATCGCGCCGCCG
>JAOPZU010000328.1 GCA_025963955.1 Solirubrobacterales bacterium | reverse complement strand
GACCCGGCGGCCGTCGACGCGCTGGTGGCCGCGCACCCGGACGTCGACGTGCTGGTCAACAACGCGGCGCTTCCTGCGTCGGGTCCGCTGCTCGACTTCACCGCCGAGCAGGTGACGCGCGCGATGCAGGTCAACCTGCTGGCGCCGATCGCGCTCTCCCACGCCTACGCCGCCCGCATGACCGCGAGCGGGCGCGGCGGCCACCTCGTCTTCATCTCCTCGCTGTCGGGCAAGTCCGGCTCCCCCGGGACGTCGCTCTACAGCGCCGGCAAGTTCGGGATGCGCGGCTTCGCGCAGGGGCTGCGGGAGGACCTGCGCGAGGCCGGCGTCGGCGTCAGCACGATCTTCCCGGGGTTCGTCTCCGGCGCCGGCATGTTCGCCGACAGCGGCGCCGTGCTGCCCCGGGGCGTCGGGGCCGCCACCCCGGAGGACGTCGCCGCGGCCGTGCAGCGCGCGATCGAGCGCAACCGCGCGGAGCTCGACGTCGCCCCCGTGAGCCTGCGCGTCGGCGCGGCCTTCGCGCAGGTCGCACCTCAGCTCAGCGCGGCGGTCTCCCGCCGCCTCGGCGCGCACGACATCAGCGCGGCGATCGCCGCCGGGCAGGTCGACAAGCGGTAGCCCGCCCGCCCCGTTCAGGGCGTCGTCGCGGCGGCCCCGACCGCGGCCTCCGACGCGGGGATCTCGTCCGGCAGGTCCCCGGCCGGCCACGCCTGCCACCCGAAGCCCTGGCGGGCGTGGCGGATCCGGTAGCGCAGGTTCCCGTGGGCGTTCATCCCGTGCCAGGCGGCGTGGGTCAAGGGACTGAAGTCGGGGATCCAGAAGCGGTCCGCGATCGGGTCCAACGGCTCGGCCGCCGCGATGCGCACGTCCGCGGCCACGTGGCCCTCGCCGTCCTCGAGGGACAGCCGCGCCAGGATCGTCCCGTCGCGGTCGCAGATCTGCGACTCGCCGACCATCACCGTCGGCCAGGACAGCCCGGGCGCCAGGGGCGTCTCGCCCGTGATCGGCCCGACGTGCGACGCGTGCGCGACCGCGACGCCCGTGCGCCGCGCGACCTGCCCGGGCAGCTCGTGCGCCTGCCGGACCCAGAGCGCGTGCTCGTGCTCGGTGAGCTTGCGCAGCGGCCCGGGCCAGTTGGTCGGGAAGGAGGGCCAGCACATGCCGCCGAGCACGAGCTGCGCCCCGCCCGCCAGCACGCGGCGGCTCGTCCGGTTCCGCGCCCACTCCCACCCGGACATCAGGCCGATCCGCGCCCCGAGCGCGTCCGAGTGGACCACGCCGTCGTCGTCCCCGCCCCGGTAGTAGTTCTGCTCCCACGCGGTCGGGATGTCCTTGTCGTGCAGGTGCACCGCGCCGTCGGGCTCGGCCAGGACGTAGGTCCCGTACGTGTGCGCGCCGCGCACCGCGAGGAAGCCGCCGCCGACCACCACCCCCAGCTCCCGGGCCAGCCGCGTGAGCAGCTGGAACGGCTGCCCGTCGACCGGGCGGGCGGCGTGCAGCAGCTGCCGCGAGTAGACGTTCGGGGACGAGCAGGCCTCCGGGACGATCACCACCTCCGGGGAGTGCTCGCGGACCGCGTCCCGGACGAGATCCTCGACGCGGGCGAGGTTGTCCTCCACCCGGGCGAGCGCGAGCGCGGGCTGCACGACGGCGATGCGCGTCATGCCGGCACCTCCTGGAGCACCGGGGCGCCCGGGACGGCGCCCTCCGGAACGGCGAGCACCCGCGGACGCACCGCCGGCGGGGACGGCCACGAGGCCCCGGCGTGGTCGGAGTCGTACACCGCCCGCGTGGAGCGGAAGCGGTCCGCGTGCCGCTCGCGCCGGATCTCCAGCTGCGTGCGCAGGACCTTCACCGAGGTGACGACGGTCTGCCCGCGCGGGCGCTCACCGCGGGCGAAGGCGGCCACCGCGGACCGCACCAGGCGCGGGATCGGGGCGATCTCCTGCATGTCCCGGGCACGGCCGAAGAGGTCGGTCAGATCCGGCTGCTCGTGGCCCCGGGCGGACTCGCGGACGAGCTCGAGCAGCGCCGGCGGCTGCGCCTCGACCGTCGTGTCCATATTCGCGAAGTGGTAGGCCGACAGGCAGTGGCGGTCGCGGTGGTGCTCCCACCGGCGGGTGGCGGCGTCGACCGCGGCGGGCCCGCGGTCGAGCGCGGGCAGGACGTGCTCCGCGAGCTCGCGCCCGGCCCACATCGCGTCGCGCATCCCCTGGCCGGTGACCGGGTCCTTGAAGTGGCCGGCGTCGCCGGCAAGCGCCCAGCCCGGGCCCGAGGACGCCCGGAAGAAGGCCGGCACCTCGCCGGCGGAGCGCAGCTTGGTGTAGCTCGCCGGGTCCACGCCGCGCAGGCGCTCGCGCAGGCCGGGGTGCTGCGTGAGCTTGCGCTCCCAGTAGCCCTCGGGGTCCTTGCGAGCCTCGCTCGTCTCGTCGCGGTGTCCCTGGAAGAGGACGAGCAGACGCCCGACGGGCGAGGACGGGAAGGCCAGCGCGAACGAGTCGCCCTCGCGCCACTGGTAGTTCGTCTCGGCCTCGGCGGCCCCCGCCCGCGGGTCGTCGACGTAGCGGAAGACCAGGCCGCGACCGTTCTGCGAGAGCCGGTAGGGCGCCCAGGCGCCGACGGCGGCGGCGACGGACGAGCGGCGGCCGTCGGCCCCGACCACCAGCGCCGCGCCGATCTCGTGCCGCTCGCCGGAGGCGTCGCGGTAGCGCAGGCCGCTGACCCGGCCGGCCCGCCAGGTGAGGTCCTCGAACGTGCAGCGCTCGCGCACGTCGGCACCCTGCTCGCGGGCTGCCTCCACCAGGCAGACGTCCTGCTGGTCCCGTGGGATGCAGACGCCGAAGTCGATGCCGTCCGGCGCCGGGCGCAGCCGCTCGCGGCAGGTGACGCCGTCGACGGTGAGCGTCGTCCAGCGGACCTGGGACGGGCTCAGCGCCAAGATCCGGGGCAGCGCCCCCATCTTCGCGAGCTCGCTCGTCCCGGAGGGCTGCAGCAGGTGCGTGGAGAGCTGGTCGGACGGGAACGCCATCCGGTCGATCACCACCACGCGCTTGCCGGCCCGCGCCAGCGGCGCGGCCACCGCGCATCCGGCGAGCCGTCCTCCGACCACCACGACGTCAACCTGTTCCACCGGATCTCCTCTCGCTCTCCCGTACGACCACGTGCGACTTTGCACGAACGCGAGCGAAATGTAAAGTCGTTCAAAGATGAACCCGCTTGCAGAGAGCAACGCCACCCGCGGTGCGCGCCGCCGCGCCCGGACCCGCGCGGCCATCCTGGACGCCGCCGAGCGGACGTTCACGGACGTCGGGTACCGCGGCGCGAGGATGGAGGACGTGGCGGCGGGCGCCGACGTCGCCGTCGGGTCGATCTACTCGCACTTCGGGAACAAGGACGGGCTCTACTTGGCGCTCGTCGAGCGCGCGGTCGAGCTCTTCTCCCGCTACATGCAGCAGGCCTACCAGCCGCAGTGGAGCCCGTTGGAGCAGGTCGTCGCCTGCGGGGACGCCTACCTGCGCTTCCACCTCGAGCACCCGGGCGCCTTCCGCTTCCTCGCCTTCGACGACGCCGCCGCGGATGCGGCGATCGATCCGGCGCAGCAGGCGCGCGTGGCCGCCGCCCTCGACGGTCTGATCGACGAGTTCTCCGCGAAGATCCAGGAGGCGATCGACGCCGGCGAGGCGCGTCCGCTCGACGCGCGGCTCACCGGCCGGTTCCTGTGGGGAGCGTGGAACGGGACCGTCGCCCTGGGCCTGCGCCGGGACGGCCTGGCACTCACCGAGACGGAGATCCACGACGCCCTCCAGCAGGCGCGGGACATCGTCAACGCCGGGCTCTGCGCCCCGGCGGCGCGCGACACGGCGGGCACGCCGCGGGCCGCGCTCCGCACGACCCGGTCTCCCGAGCTGGACGCCTGAACCGCTGCCGCCTCACGGCACGGTGAAGGCGAACGGCGGGCTGAAGGACGTGGCGCTCGCGGTCGCCTGCGCGTAGTAGGTGCCGCTTGCCAGGACGCCGGTGGGGGTCCCGACGACGGGGATCGCGGTGTTGAACGTGGCGCCGGTGGTGGTCACCCGCGACGCCGTGTCGATGAACTTGCCGGTGGGGCACGGGATGATGTTGGCCGAGCAGACATTGATCGTGACGGTCCCCAGGAGCGTCGAGCCGGTCCCGCTGAAGGTGTACCGGCCGCCGCCGGCGCCGGCGGTCGCGGTGATCTTCAGCCCGGCGCCCACGGAGAACGACTGCTGGACGAGATCGGCCGCGGAGAAGCTCGCGTCGCCGGCCTGGTTGGCGTTCAGCGTGCAGGTGCCGACCGCCACGAAGGTCACCGTGCCGTTCGCGTCGATGCGGCAGAACGACGCGCTGGCCGCCGGCACGCTCAGCGTCACCGGCAGGCTGCTGGACGCTGTCGCCGCCGCGATGGAGGAGCCGCCGACGGCCGCGTTCGCTGGCGCAGTGGACGTGAAGGTGATCCGCTGGACGCCTCGGGCGACGGCGAAGGACTGCGTGACCGTCGGCGCGGGCTCCAGATCGTCGTTGCCGGGCTGGTCGGCCTGCACGATGCACGTCCCGACAGCGGTGAAGCTCACCGTGCTGCCGCTCAGCACGCAGCCCGTGCTGGCCGAGGCCAGGCTGAAGCTCACCGGCTGGCCTGAGGACGCGGTGGCCGTCACGACGTAGGCCGGGCCCCCGGCCGTCGCGGTGGTCGGCGCCGTCGACGTGAACGTGATCGTCTGGGGGCGCTTCACGATGGTGAAGCCGGCGCTCGTCGCGGATGTCAGCCCGGCACGGGCGGCGGTCAGGGTGTACGTGCCCTTCTTGTCGACCGCGCAGCCGCTGAAGGCGGCGACGCCGCCGCTCGTCGCCTTGGACGTCGACGGGGTGCAGCTCAGGGTCGCGCTCCCGGCCTTGCTCAGGGCGAGCGTGACCGTGCTGGCGGCGTCGCCGCTCGCCACGTTGCCGTAGGCGTCCAGCAGGGTCACGGTCGGCTGACGGACGAACGCGGTGGCGGTCGCCGTCGTCTCGCTCGGGTCCCGGGTGAAGACGAGGCTCGCGGCCGCGGCCGGGGTCACGGTGGTCGGCGCGCTGCCGGTGGCGGTGGTC
>JAOPZU010000326.1 GCA_025963955.1 Solirubrobacterales bacterium | reverse complement strand
GCGCGCCGGCAGGCCGCGCACAGCGGCGCCGACGCCGCGGACCGGCAGGCCAGGCAGGCGGGCGGAGCCAGCAGGTCCAGGAGCACGGCGAGCGGGGGGAGCACCTGGTCAGCGTCCCGCGCGAGGCGTGCCGGCACCACCCCCTTTCCGTCGCGGGCCCGCGCGGTGCGTGCGCCGGAAGCCCGCGGACGGCGCCACCCGTCGCGCGCGGTGGCATGATCGATCGATGGCCCTGGCCACCGCCGACTACTCCTGGACCTTCGAGCCCGGCGCCGCCGTGCTGCTCGTCGGGATGTCGGTGCTCTACGGGACGCGCTGGCGGGCCGTGCGCGCGTCTCCGGAGGGGGCTCGCGGGGCCCCGGTCGGCAGCGCGATCGCCTTCGCCGGGGCCGTGCTCGTGGCCTTCGTCGCGCTCTTCTCCCCCGTGGACGTCCTCGGTGAGCAGCTTTTCGCGATGCACATGGTGCAGCACGTGCTGCTGCTCGACGTGGTCCCGATCCTGCTGATGCTGTCGCTGACGAAGATCCTGCTGCGCCCGGCCACCCGCCGCCTGCAGCGGGTCGAGCGGGCCGCCGGCCCCCTGGCGCACCCGGCGCTGGCGGTGGTCCTGTACGTGGGGATCATGTGGATCTGGCACGTTCCGACGATGTACGACGCGGCGCTGGAGCATCCGGTGGTGCACGTGGCCGAGCACGTCTGCTTCCTCAGCGTCGGCGTCCTCTACTGGTGGCACCTGCTCTCCCCCATCCGCAGCCGCATCTCGATCGGACCGTTCGGGCCCGTGGTCTACATGCTCGTCACCAAGTTGCTGGTGGGGATGCTCGGCATCGGCATCACCTTCGCGCCGTCGTCGATCTACGACTTCTACGAGCGGGTGGCGCGGGTGTGGGGCCTCTCGGTGACGGACGACCAGGCGCTCGCCGGCGCCATCATGGCGATCGAGCAGTCGGTGGTGATGGGCATCGCGCTCGCCTACCTGTTCGTCAAGGCGCTCGCCGAGAGCGACCGTGCGGACGAGCGGGACGAGCGCTTCGGCCGCGCCTGATCAGGCGTCGCCCAGCACGGCGCCGTCCGGGACCTCGAGCGGGCCCTCCAGGACGACGTCCCCGCGGACGACGACGCCCGCGCCGAAGCGCACGTCGCCCGTGACGGTCAGGCTGCGGCAGTCCACGAGCGACGGCGGGCCCTGCGGGAAGCGCTCCTCGAGCGCTCCGACGAGCTTGTAGCGCTTGCTGTCGAGGTCGAGCACCGGCGGCACCCCGTGACGCCGCTCGTCCAGCGCGAGCCGGGAGTCCGGCCCCAGGACGTAGGCGTCCGAGCGCACGTTCAGCAGGTCCGTCGTCGCCTTCACCGGCCCGAAGCGGTTGCGCGGGACACGGATGGCGACCGCGCCGGGCAGCGCGTCGATGGCCGCGCCCATGGCCGTCTCCAGCTGCAGGACCGGCGTGGACTCCTCGTCCTTCGGGTCCACGGTCTTGGCGTTCAGGATCAGCGGCAGCTCCAGGACGCCGCCTGCGGCCGAGAGCGTCGCGTCCAGCGCCTGCAGGTCGATCCAGAGGTTGTTCGTGTTGAAGTAGCGGTGGCGCGCGATGTCCTGGAAGGCGGGGACGTCGGCCTCCGGGGTCTGCGCGAGCTCGCGCAGGACGAGGCTCCCGGATCCGTCGCGCCGCCGGGCCAGGTGGCCGCCCTTGCGGTCGGCGGCCGTGCGGGCGGCGACCTCCATCGCGAACGGCGCGCCCGTCTGCGCGAACCACCCGAGCAGCCGCCAGGACATCGTCGCGCCGAGGTTGTCGGCGTTGGAGACGAAGGCGTAGCGGTACCCCGCGTCGCGCAGCTGCCGCAGCATCCCGGAGGCGACGAGCGCCGGATACAGGTCGCCGTGGCCCGGCGGCGCCCATTCCATCGCCGGGTTCGCCGGCCAGTCGACCGGCATGAGGTCGTCCGCCCGGAGCTTGGGGACCTTGTTCTGGAGGAAGTCCCGCGGCACGTCCTGCGTCAGCGCCGGGTGGGCCTCCAGCGCCGCGAGCGACGGCTCGCGCGTGGCGAAGGAGTTCATGAGGACCAGCGGCAACCGCGCGCCGGTGCGCTCGCGCAGGTGCAGCACCTGCCGGGCGATGACGTCCAGGAAGCTCAGCTCGCCCTTGACGGGCAGCAGCGACTTCGGGCCGTCGAGGCCCATGCTCGTGCCGAGGCCCCCGTTCAGCTTGATGACGACCGCCTCCTTCAGGAGCGTCGCCGCCTCCTCCCGGCCCGGCTCGGGCAGTGCGTCGGCCTCGGGCAGGGCGTCGACCGGCTCCAGCTCGGCCTCCGGCAGGGCGCCGCGCTCCCCGGCCTGCACCCGCGCGAGCTGCTGCAGGAAGGTGTTCACCGCGGCGTCGCCGGCGCCCGCGGCGCGCAGCTTGGCTTCGGCGGCTCTCAGCGGATCCGGCGTGTTCCTCACCCCGCGATCGTAGTCGCCGGACCCGTACAGGGGCCCGTCCGGCTCAGGTCCAGTGGTGCAGGTACTGCTGCTGCTCCGCACTCAGCGCGTCGATCCGCACCCCGAGCGAACGCAGCTTCAGCGTGGCGACCTCGCGGTCGATCGCGTCCGGCACGGGCTGCACGCCGGGGCGCAGATGCGTGCTGTCCACCAGGTGCTCGGTGGCGAGGGCCTGCGTCGCGAACGACATGTCCATCACCGCCGCCGGGTGCCCCTGGCCCGCGGCGAGGTTGACCACGCGGCCCTCGGCGAGCAGGTTCAGGCGACGGGCCGGCCGGGCGGCGTCCGCGGCGAGCTCGTACTGCGTGACGAGCGGCAGCACCTCCCGCACGCCGCCCGTGGCGACGGCGGCCAGTGCCGGCAGGTCGATCTCGACGTCGAAGTGGCCGGCGTTGGCCAGCACGGCGCCGTCGCTCATCGCCCGGAAGTGCTCGGTGGAGAGGACCGCAGGGGCGCCCGTCACGGTGATGAAGATCTCCCCGCGGGCCGCGGCCTCCAGCGCGGGCATGACCTGGAAGCCCTCCATCCGTGCCTCGAGGGCGCGCATCGGGTCGACCTCGCAGACGATGACCTGGGCGCCGGCGCCGCGGGCGCGCAGGGCGACCCCCTTGCCCGTCCAGCCGTAGCCGAGGATGACGACGGTCCGGCCGGCGAGCAGCAGGTTCGTTGCGCGCAGGATGCCGTCGAGCGTCGACTGGCCCGTGCCGTAGTGGTCGTTGAAGAGGCGCTCGGTGCGCGCCTCGTTGACGGCGAGGACGGGGCACTTCAGGTTCCCTGCGAGCTCGAGCGAGCGCAGGCGCACGAGGCCCGTCGTCGTCTCCTCGGTGCCGCCGAGGAACCCGGCGGGCAGGCCCTTGGTGCGGGCGTGCAGCACGGAGAGCAGGTCGGCGCCGTCGTCGAGCGTGACGTGGGGGTCGGTGCGGACGAGCGCCCGGACGTGCGCGACGTAGGCGTCCATGTCCTCGCCGCGGCGGGCGTGGACGGAGGCGCCGGGCTCGGCGGCCAGGGCGGCGGCCACGTCGTCCTGCGTGGAGAGCGGGTTGGCGGCGCAGATCCCCACGCGGGCCCCGCCGGCGAGCAGGGCGCGCACGAGGTTGGCGGTTTCGGCGGTGACGTGCAGGCACGCCGCCACCGTGACCCCCTCCAGGGGCCGGGTGGCGGCGAACCGCTCGCGGAGCGAGCGCAGGACCGGCATCTGGGCGTCCGCCCAGTCGATGCGGTCCCGGCCCGCCCCCGCGAGGGAGGCGTCGGCGACGGAGGAGCTCACAGGCCCTGTGTGGTGTCGCCGACGGCTCTTGGGGCGGGTGCTGGACCGGTTCGGCTAGTAGCGGTAGTGGTCCGGCTTGTACGGGCCCTCGACCGGGACGCCGATGTAGGCGGCCTGATCGGGACGCAGCTCCGTGAGCTGCGCGTCGAGCGCGTCGAGGTGCAGGCGGGCGACCTTCTCGTCCAGGTGCTTCGGCAGCACGTAGACCTGCTTCTCGTAGTCGTCGTTCTTGGTCCACAGCTCGATCTGGGCGATCGTCTGGTTGGCGAACGAGTTGGACATCACGAAGGACGGATGGCCGGTCGCGTTGCCGAGGTTCAGCAGGCGGCCCTCGGAGAGCAGGATGATGGAGTGGCCGTCCGGGAACTTCCACTCGTCGACCTGCGGCTTGATGTTGATCTTCTCGGCCTGGGCCTCGAGGCCGGCGACGTCGATCTCGTTGTCGAAGTGGCCGATGTTGCCGACGATCGCGTTGTGCTTCATCCGCGCCATGTCGTCGGCGGAGATGATGTCCTTGTTGCCCGTCGTCGTGATGAACACGTCGCCGCTCTCCAGGACGGAGTCGAGGGTGGAGTCCGCGTAGCCCTCCATGCAGGCCTGCAGCGCGCAGTTCGGGTCGATCCCTGTGACGGTCACGCGGGCGCCCTGGGCGCGCAGCGAGGCCGCGGAGCCCTTGCCGACGTCGCCGTAGCCGCAGACGACGGCGTGCTTGCCGGCGAGCATGACGTCCGTCGCGCGGAAGATGCCGTCCACCAGCGAGTGGCGGCAGCCGTAGAGGTTGTCGAACTTCGACTTGGTCACCGAGTCGTTGACGTTGATGGCCGGGAACAGCAGCTCGCCGGACTGCGCGAGCTCGTACAGGCGGTGCACGCCCGTCGTGGTCTCCTCGGTCACGCCCTTGATGGCCTGGCCGATCTTCGTGTAGCGCTGCGGATCCTCGGTGATGGAGCGGTTCAGCAGGGTCAGGAAGACCTGGAACTCCTCCGACTCACCCGTGGACGGGTCCGGCACGGCGCCGGCCTTCTCGAACTCGGTGCCCTTGTGGATGAGCATCGTGGCGTCGCCGCCGTCGTCGAGGATCATGTTGGCGGGCTCGCCGGGCCAGTTGACGACCTGCTCCGTGCACCACCAGTACTCCTCCAGCGTCTCGCCCTTCCAGGCGAAGACGGGGACGCCCTGCGGGTTCTCGGGCGTGCCCTCCGGGCCGACCGCGATCGCCGCGGCGGCGTGGTCCTGCGTCGAGAAGATGTTGCACGAGCACCAGCGGACCTCGGCACCCAGAGCGGTCAGCGTCTCGATGAGGACGGCGGTCTGGATGGTCATGTGGAGCGAGCCGATGATGCGCGCGCCCTTGAGCGGCTGCGCCTCGGCGAACTCGCGGCGGATGGACATCAGGCCGGGCATCTCGTGCTCTGCGAGCTCGATCTCCTTGCGGCCGAAGGTGGCCAGGGAGAGGTCGGCAACCTTGAAGTCCTGCTCGGTGCTGATGGCGGTGTCGGTCATGTGCGGCGAGATCCTTTGGATCGTTTACGTGGGTGCGGGTGTGGCGGGGACGACGGCGGCAGCGTGCTCAGTCGCTCAGGGCGGCCAGCAGGCGCTGGTGCTTCTCCTGCTCCCAGCGGAGCCAGGCGCTGTCCGGGATGTCCGCGGGCCGCGTGACCTCTGCCTCGAACCACGCCTCCACCGCGTCACGGAGATCCGTGTCGCGGCGCAGGCGCAGCGCGAAGCCGACGTCGCCGAGGCCGATCCCGTGACCCTCCAGCAGTTCACGCAGGGTGCGTAGGCGCTGGAGCTCCTCGGGGCCGTAGAGGCGGTACCCGGCCGCGGAACGCTGGGGCTCGATGAGCCCTGCACTCTCGACGTACCGGAGCATCCGCGGCGACCAACCGGTGGTCACTGCGGCCTCGTTGATGGTCAGGCCGGCCATTGGACAAGCCAAACCTTATCACGATCGTGTCAAGGTTGCGGGAGCCGCGTCGGCCCCGACCGCTCCCAGCCGCAAGCGCCGGCGTCGGCGCCGGTCCCGGCCGCTCAGCTGGTCAGATCCGCCTTCAGCGTCTCCACCGGCGTCTGCGCCGCGGGGTCCACGCCGCGCAGCGCCGCGCAGTAGTGCGCCACGAGGTCGGCGAACAGCACGAGCGACAGGACGCGCTCCACGCTCGTCTGTCCCCGCGTCGCCACGACGTGCGTCCCGACGACGTGCGGGGCGATGAGCTCCTTGGACAGCGCGAGCCGGGCCTGGGCCCGCGGGTGCGTGTCGCAGTCGTCGAGGAAGACGGCGCTGAAGCGGCCGAGGGTGTCGGCACCGGCCCAGCCCGCGAGCTCGGCGTGGTCGGCGTCCGGCAGCTCGGCTGCGAACGCCGGAGTCTGGGCGACGTGGTTGAGCTGCTGCTTGAAGCGGACGGCCAGCGGCACCGTGAGGCCCGCACCGGAGATGACCGGCACGCTTCCGTGCAACGCGCGGGCCAGCGACTTGGCGGCCGAGTCCTCCGGCGCCTCCGGGCCCCAGGCGACGACGAGGTCCTCCAGGTGCTCGGCGGCCACGTCGACCTCGCTCGTCATCCGCATGCCGGCGCCGCACTGCGCCGCGACCTCGAGCGCGGCGACGATCATGTACGCCACGGCGTTGGCCGGCGCAAGCCCGCCCGCGACGGGGATGACGGGCACGCCGTCCGCCCGCGCCTGCGCGGCGAGCTGGCCGCCCGTCGTGACGACGACCCGCGGCGCCCCGAGCGCGCCCGCCGCCTCGTAGCACGCGAGGGTCTCCTCGGTGTCGCCCGAGTAGGACGCACAGAGCACGGTCGTCTCCGGCGTCGTCCACGCCGGCAGGCCGTAGGCGCGCGCCGGGAGGATCGGCAGGGAGGCGTGGTCGGCCAGCGCCGCGCGGGCCAGGAGGCCGGCGGTGGCGGTCGCGCCCATGCCGGCGAAGACCATCCCGCCGGGCGAGTCGATCTCCTTCAGTCCGGCGGAGTCGACCTTCCACAGGGCGTCGCGCAGCAGCTCGGGCAGCGCGAGCACGTCCGTGATCTGGTCGGTCGGATCGCTCGTCGCGATCGCCTCGCGCGTCAGGTCCGTCGTCATGTCGGTGCTGCTCATCGGGTTCCGCTCTCCTCGGGACCGGCCGCAGCCGGCGTCAGACCTTGATTGCCCCGTCACCCAGCGCCGTGCCGGGAAACAGCTTCACTGCGGCGCCGAGGACGTTGTCGGCCCCGACGCTGACGCCGTCTCCGAGCATCGCGAGGTCCGAGACCACGGTCCGCTCACCGACGGTGACGTTCGGGGACAGGATGGCACCTCGGACGATCGCACCCGCGCCGATGGTGCAGTCGGCCAGGATGACCGCGCCGTCGACCGTCGCGTCCGCGGCCACTGTCGTGCCCGCGCCGATGATCGCCGGGCCCTTCACCGTGGCGCCGGCGGCCACCGTCGCGCCGGCCTCGATGATCACCGGTCCGGTCACGCGCGCGCCCGGGTGGACGTCCCCCGCGATGGCCTGGCGGCTGCCGTCGAGCCGCTGCGAGACCGCGGTCTCCACCGCGCCCGTCAGGATGTCCGCGGTGCCCTGCAGGTAGCGGTCGGGTGTCCCGATGTCGAGCCAGTAGGAGGACGCGTCGGCCGCGAAGCCGTAGAGGCCCTGCCCCACCAGCGCGGGCCAGATCTGCGTCTCGATGGAGACGTTCTGGTCCGGCGCGATCAGGTCCAGGACGGTGCGCTCCAGGACGTAGATGCCGCCCGAGACGAGGTAGCGGTCGAGGCCGACGAGCTGGTCCGGGCCGGGCTTCTCCAGGAAGCCGGAGACGCTCGTGTCCTCGTGGCGCAGGACCAGGCCGAAGGCCGAGGGGTCCTCGACGGGGACGAGGCACAGCGTGCCGACGGCGCCCGTGCGCTCGTGCTGGGCGATCTGGGCGCTGAGGTCGATGTCGGTGAGCGTGTCGCCGTTGAGCATCAGGAAGCGATCCTCGAGCAGGGCCTCGGCGAACTTCAGCGCGCCGGCGGTCCCGCGGGGCTCCGGCTCCTCGACGAACCGCAGCTGCACGCCGAACGCGGACCCGTCACCGAGGACGTCCTTGACCTTCGTCGCCAGGAACCCGCAGCACATGACGACGTCGGTGACGCCGTGGCGCGCGAGCCAGCCGAGCATGAAGCCCATGAACGGCCGGTCCACGAAGGTCACGATCGGCTTCGGCGTCCCGCTCGTCAGGGGCCGGAGCCGGGTGCCCTCGCCCCCGACGAGGATCACTGCCTGCATGTCCTCTGCTCCCTGATCGACTGTCCCGCCCGGAAGGAGGAAGGCACGTCAGACAGCCGCTCGGCCGATGCCCTCGTACTGCAGACCGGCGGCGCGGACGGCGGCGGGATCGAGGGCGTTGCGCCCGTCGACCACGACCGTCCCGGACATGATCGACGCCACGCCCGCCCAGTCCAGGTCGCGGAACTCCTGCCATTCCGTCACGAGGACCACGCCGTCGGCGTCCTGGAGCGCGTCCATCGCCGTGTCGGCGAACCGGACGCCGCGGATGAGCTTGCGCGCCTCTTCCTCGGCGATCGGGTCGAAGACGCTGACGTTGGCGCCCGCGGCCTGCAGCCGCGCGGACAGCACCAGCGACGTCGCCTCGCGCACGTCGTCCGTGTTCGGCTTGAAGGCCAGGCCGAGCAGCGTGATGTTCTTGCCCACGAGCGAGCCGAGGTGCTTCTCGAGCTTGCCCATGACGCGGCGCTTCTGCAGCTCGTTGACCTCGATGACCGAGTTCAGCAGCTGGAAGTGGTAGCCCGAGTTGCCCGCGAGCTGCTTGAGCGCGTTGACGTCCTTCGGGAAGCAGGAGCCGCCGAAGCCGATGCCGGCCTGCAGGAACTTCGGGCCGATGCGGTCGTCCAGGCCCATGCCCAGCGCCACCTCGACGACGTCGGCGCCGGTCTCCTCGCAGACGTTCGCGATCTCGTTGATGAAGGAGATCTTCGTCGCCAGGAAGGCGTTGGAGGCGAGCTTGACCATCTCGGCGCTGGCGATGTCGGTGCGGACGAGCTCGCCGTTCTCGTCGCCGCCGTGCGCGGCCGTGAGCAGCGGGCGGTAGAGGTCCACGACGGCGTCGCCGGCCCAGCCGCCGTCGTCGCCGACCACGACGCGGTCCGGGTGCAGGAAGTCTGCGACCGCCGAGCCCTCCTTCAGGAACTCGGGGCAGGAGACGTAGCGGAAGCCCTCCTTGCCCTGCTCGACGAACACGCGCTTGATGTTGCGGCCGGTCCCGACGGGAACGGTCGACTTCATCACCAGGGCGTGGCGGTCGGAGGCCGGCATCGCCGCGACGACGGCGTTGACGGCGGACAGGTCCGCGTCGCCGGAGTAGGTCGGCGGTGTGCCGACCGCGACGAACAGGAGCCGGGCCTGGTCCAGCGCGGTGCTGATGTCGGTGGAGAAGTGCAGGCGCTCGCGGTTGCGGGCGACCATCTCCTCCAGGCCGGGCTCGTAGATCGGGATCTCGCCGCGCTCGAGGCGAGCGATCTTGTCCGCGTCGATGTCGATGCAGTAGACGTCGCTCCCGAGCTCCGCGAAGCCGGCCGCGGTGACCAGCCCGACGTACCCAGTTCCGATGACGCCGATGGGCTCTCGCTGCGCACTCATGAAGCGGGGAAGCGTAGTGGGTCCGCGGGCGCCGCGAGCGCTGGTCAGGCGCCCGGCCGCGTGAGCGACGAGGCGATGCCCAGCATCTGCTTGTTCGTGAGGGACTTCACCAGGGTGTTCGACACCCAGTAGGCCGCGCGCGGGGTCTCCCAGGCGACCAGGCGCAGCCGGTCGCCGTCCGCGTAGAGCTTGAACTTCCGCCCGTTGATCTCTCGGGTCGAGGACGGGTTGGCCAGCACCGGCGCGTCCTTCCAGGTGGTGCCCTGGATGCCGTAGTACTGCCCGATGCCGGGGGCCGAGACGACGATCCGGTACGCGGGGTAGCCCTGCTTCTTCGTGTCGCGGCGCAGGATCCGGTAGGCGCGGTTGTTCGACGGAAGGTAGACCGAGCCGAGCGCGGCGAGCTTCGGGTAGTAGACCGGGAAGGGCAGGGGCATCTTCGGGTCGGTCGCCAGCCGGACCGCCTGGTCCTCCGCGACGTTGCTCGCGTCGAAGAGACCCGCCGGCACCGGGGTCCTCGACTTCCGCTTCTGCCTCTTCTGCTTCTGCTCGCGCTCTCTGTCGCTCGCGGTCTTCTTGACCTTCGCGCGAGTGCTCTTGGTGCTCTTCGCGTCCATGAAGCGCCGGCTGAGGCGCTCGAGCGCGGACGGGGCGATCGCGAGGTCGGAGCTGCCGGGGATGTCCGTCACCGGGGCGAACTGGATCTGCTGGACGGGGTTGCTCGCGGAGCTCGCCGCCAGCTTGAGCAGGCGGAGGATCGCCTTGGAGTCCGAGATGTCGGTCTGCGTGTAGCGCCCGAAGATCCGCAGCAGCGACTTGCGGTCGCTGACGAGCTTGCCGATGCCGAACTGGTCCTTGGCCTCGCGCAGGAAGTCCTGCTGACGCGCGGCCCGGACCAGGTCCGAGTCCGCGTGCCGGAAGCGGACGAAGGCGAGCGCGTTCTCGCCGCACAGCCGCTGGTAGCCGGCCTTGACGTTGATCTCGGAGTACTGCTGGCTCGGGGGCAGGCCGGCGTTCGAGTGGTAGTAGAGGCGGTCGACGTCCATGTAGACGCAGCCGAGGCGGTCGACCGCCCGCTGGAAGCCGCCGAAGTTCACGTTCACCACGTGGCTGATCGGGACGTGCAGCAGGTCGCGAATCGTTTCGGCGGCCAGCAGCGGCCCGCCGTCCTCGTAGGCCTGGTTGATCTTCGCCCGGCCGAAGCCCGGGATGTCGACGCGCAGGTCGCGGGGGACGGACATGACCGCCGTCGCGTCCTTCGACGGGTCCAGCCGGATCAGGAGCATCGTGTCCGACCGCGCCGGCGTCTTGGTCTTCTTGTCGACGAAGCGCCGGTCGGAACCGAGCACCAGGATCGTCTGCGGCCCGCCGGCGTCGACGTTCTCCAGCACGTCCTGCGTCTGCTTTCCTCCGCTGCCGCTCGCGAAGACGTTGTTGCCGCAGCCGCCGCTCTGGCAGAAGATGTTCACGTCGTCCTTGAGCTCCAGGAGCCCGGCGGCCGCGACCGCGCCGGCCGTGCAGCAGAAGATGATCGCGGCGGCGATGAGCATCCGCTTGACCATCGACAGGCCGGGCCGCGGGGGCCGGTCTCCGACTTCGGCGAGCGCCATCTACTTCTCCCCGAGACGGGTGAGCGACCGCGCGAGACCGCGCATCTGGTTGTTCGACAGCTTCAGGGACAAGGTGTTGGAGACCCAGTACGTGGCCTTGGACGTGCGCCACACGACCGTCCGCAGACGCTTTCCATCGTAGTGCAGCTCGTAGCTGCGCCCCCGCATGCGCAGCCGGTCGAACGTCCCGTCGACGATCGGCGGGTGCTTCCACGTGGTGCCCTGGACGCCGTAGTACTGCCCTTCCAGCTCGTTCTCGACGACCACCATGCGGTAGGCCCGGTGCGGCCTGTCCGCCCGGTCCCGCAGGGTGTAGACCCGCGGCATCCGGGCGTCCTTGGCGCTCGTCGGGTAGCGGCCGTTCGGCGTCAGGGCCTTGGCGAAGTACATCGGGAAGCCGACCATGCCCTTGGCCTCCAGGGGGGCGACGAGGTCCTCCCCCTGGCGCTTGTTCAGCACCAGGCCGTACTTCGCGTAGGAGGTGGGT
>JAOPZU010000305.1 GCA_025963955.1 Solirubrobacterales bacterium | reverse complement strand
TCAGCAGGATGCTCGACAAGGCCGAGGATCCGGGCGAGACGCTCGATTACGGCTACCAGAAGCAGCTCGAGTCGCTGCAGGGCGTCAAGAAGGGCATCGCCGACGTCGTCACGGCCAAGAAGCGCCTGCAGATGCAGGCCAGCAAGATCGAGCAGTCGGTCGTCAAGCTCGACACCCAGGCCCGGCAGGCGCTCGCGGCCGGCAACGAGGAGCTCGCGCGCACGGCCCTGGAGCGCAAGAACGTCGCGCAGACCGAGCTGCAGTCGCTTGATCAGCAGGTCGCCGAGCTCGAGGCGCAGCAGCAGAAGCTCATCGACTCCGAGCAGAAGCTCCGCACGAAGATCGAGGCGTTCCGCACCAAGAAGGAGGTCATCAAGGCGCAGTACTCCGCCGCGGAGGCCCAGGTGCGCATCAGCGAGGCCGCGACGGGTGTCGGCGAGCAGATGGCCGACGTCGGGATGGCGATGCAGCGTGCCGTGGACAAGACCGAGGACATGAAGGCCCGCGCCGACGCGGTCGCCGAGCTCGAGGCCGCCGGCACCTTCGGCGACATCACGCAGATCGGCGACGGCGGGCAGGACGACATCGACCGCCAGCTCGCGCAGCTGTCCTCCGGCTCGATGGTCGACGACGACCTCGCGAAGATGAAGGCCGAGCTCGGCATGAGCAGCGCGCCCGCACCGGGTGCGCTCCCGAGCGGCGACCCGGCCACGGCGACGGACCCGGCCCCGACGCAGGAGGGCACGGCATGATCGTGCGGATCTTCTCCGAGGACCAGTACCGCCTCGACGAGAGCCACCATGCCGAGCTGAACACGCTGGACGACACCGTCGTCGCGGCGGTCGACGCCGACGACGAGGACCGTTTCCACGAGGCGTACGAGGCGCTGCTGGACTTCATCCGCAGGAACGGCACCCCGCTCGGGGACGAGGAGCTCGAGGCGTCGGACTTCATCATGCCGCCAGCGGACCTCTCCCTGGAGGAGGCCCGCAAGGAGTTCACCGGCGAGGGCCTGATCCCGGACCCGCCGGCCGCCACGGCCTGAACCAGATCTGCGGGCCCGCTCCGGCGGCCCGCAGAGAACCCCGTCGCGACCTTCCGCGGCGCAGCCTGCTGGATCAGGCCGCGGGCTTGCGCCGGCCGCTGAGGCGGCCGAGGCGCGCCGCGAGCGCGTCGATGTTGTCGATCGACCCGTTCAGCGCCTCGACATTCGTGCTCATCGTCGCCACGCCGCCGTTCATGTCGACGACCGCGTCGCCGATGATCGTCAGGTGGTGGTTGAGGTCGCGGATGCCCTCGAGCTCGCCGATGACCTCGGCCAGGTCGGCCCGCATCCCGCGCATCTCGCGCTCCATGTGGGTGACGCCCTCGCTCATGTCGTCGAGGTTGTCGAGCGTTCGCTGCAGGCGCACGACGGTCGTCCCCAGCGCGGCGAACAGGCGGGCCGGGGCCAGTGCGATGCCCGCCGTGGTGGCGACCACCTCGGTGACGATCCCGGCGGCGATGTCGATCGGGGCGCTGACCACTTCACGCACCGTCGGTTGACGCGGTTGGACACTCATGACCCGCAACGATGATGTCAGATCGGGGTGCCCCACAGCGGGAACCAGCGCTCGAGTTCGGCCTCGAACGGGAGCTCCCCGGTGAGCTGCGCCTTCAGCTGCAGCTCGCGCTCGTTCGACCGCTGCTGGGCGCCGCCGGCGGGGACGAACGGGTACCAGCTGCCGCGCTTGTAGTTGTAGACGAAGTAGATCCGAGCCTTTGCCGCGTCCTCGAACGCGAACAGCGCGCAGAGGATCCGGTCGCTGTAGCCCCCGACCGCCAGCGCGTCGTTCACCGCGTTGACCCCGACGGCGAGATCCTCGATGTCGTCGTCGCGGAGGACGAACCAGCGGTAGCCGAAGGCGTCCGAGCTCGTCTCGACGGTGGTGCCGGTCTCGGCGCCGGTGGAGCGGACGAGCTCCTCCACGTCGGACGCGATCTGCTGGAAGTCACCGGTCGCCAGCGGCTGGAAGACGACCGCGGCGGCGCCCCGGTGCTTGATGTCCTGCGCGCTCTCCAGCGCCACGGACGCGGTGGTGATCGCGAACAGGCGGTCGGGCGCGACCTTCGCGACCTTCCGCTTGCCGAGCAGTGCGTCCAGGAACCCCATGGCGGCAGCTTAGGGGGCCCCGGTGGCCTCAGGCCCAGGGGCCGCGGGTGGAGGCGCCCTGCAGCTGGCCCTCCAGGCGGTTGAGTGCCTCGATGCGCTTCTCCATCGGCGGGTGGGTCGCGAACAGGGTGCCGAGCCCCGACTTCACCTTGGGCGGGAAGATGAAGAACGCGGCCATCTCCTGGGTGCGCAGGTCCTGCGCCGGGATGCGGTCCATGCCGCTGTTGATCCGCTGCAGCGCGCTCGACAGGGCCGAGGGCCGGCCCGTGATGACCGCGGCGCCGCGGTCGGCGGCGAACTCGCGGTAGCGGCTCAGGGCCCGCATCAGCATGAAGCTGACGATCCAGACGACCGCCGAGACCAGGATCAGGCCGAGGACGCCCAGGCCGTCCTCGTCGTCCTCGCCGCCCCCGGTGAAGTAGAAGCCCCACTGCACGATCATCGACGCGATCGACGCGAAGAAGCTCGCGAAGGTGATGATCGCCACGTCGCGGTTGGCGATGTGCGTGAGCTCGTGGGCCATGACGCCCTCCAACTCGGCGGGGGAGAGGATGTCCATGATCCCCGTGGTCGCGCAGACGACGGCGTTCTTCTTGCTGATGCCCATGGCGAAGGCGTTCGGCATCGCGTTCTGGGCCACGGCGACGCGCGGCTTCGGCAGGTCGGCCTGGATGCAGAGGCGCTCGATCATCGCGTGCAGCTCGGGAGCCTCCTGCGGGGAGACCTCGCGGGCGCCCATGGCGCGCATCGCGAGCTTCTCGGACGCGACGACCTGGAAGAAGAACAGCCCGCCCGCGATGATCGCGATGACGATGCCGGAGGCGCCGCTGGCGAACAGAGCGCCGACGAGGACCGCGTAGACGAGGCCCAGCAGGACGAGGGTCGTGACCATCCGGACCTGGAGTCCGGTGTCGCGTCCGAAGGAGGAGGGGGCAGCCATGAGGCACTGAGCATCGCAAGCCTGTCTCAACGCTTCCTAAGAGGACGCTCAGCGGATCCACCCGGCCCCGCATCCGGGCGCGTCGGCCCTGGGACTGCAAGGCACGCTGCAGGTGTCCATAACCCTCGAGCCGACGTCGAGACTCACCGGCTGGCGTTGCTACCGTCGGCCTCTTCCATGCGCCTGCGCCTGCTCATCAGCGGGGTGGTGCTGCCGCTGCTGCTCTGGGCCGCGCTGCCGATCGTCTCGGCGGGTGCGCCGACCGCGCACAGCGCCGCCACCCTTCAGAAGAAGATCGATGCCACCCGGGGGAAGATCGGCGCGCGCAAGAGCAAGGAGCGGGTCCTGACGAGCGACATCGCCGTCTACTCGCGGCGCATCGCGCGGCTGCAGTCGAGGATCGGCACGCTCCAGGGCCGTCAGGACCGCGTGCAGGCCGAGCTCGACGTGAAGGTCGCCGAGCTCGACCGCACTCAGGCGCAGCTGCGGGCCGAGAGGGCGCGGCTGACCCGGCTGCGCGTCCGCCTGCGCGCGGCGCGCGTCACCCTCGCCCACCGGCTGCGCGAGCTCTACGAGGCGGACAAGCCCGACCTGGTCACCGTCGTGCTGGACAGCCGGGGCTTCGCGGACCTGCTCGAGCGGAGCGACTTCATGCGCCGCATCGGCCAACAGGACAAGCGGATCGTCGACGGCGTGCGCGCCGCCCAGACCGACGCCCGGGCCACGTCGACCCGCCTGGCGGCGCTCGAGCGCGGGCAGTCGCGCATCGCCGCCGCCATCCAGGCCCGCCGGGACGAGGTCGCCCGGCTCAAGCGCGGGCTGCTCACCACCCGCGACGGCTACGACGAGACGAAGGCCCAGAAGCGGGCACGGCTGATGTCCGTCAAGGGGGAGCGGGAGCAGCTCGAGGGCTCGCTGAGCAGCCTGAAGGCGCAGCAGGCGAAGATCACCGCCGCGCTCGCCCGCTCGGCGGGAGCGCTGCCGCCCGGCGCGATCAAGCGCGGGTCCGGGTCGATGATCTGGCCCGTGAACGGCCCGATCACCTCGCCGTTCTGCGAGCGCCGGGCCTGGGAGTCCTGCCACCCCGGGATCGACATCGGCGTACCGGCCGGGACCCCCATCCGCGCCGCGGCGGGCGGGCGGGTCGCGCTGCTCCAGGGCGAAGCGGCCTCGGGCGGCTACGGCAACTTCACCTGCGTGCAGCACACCCGGTCGCTGGCCACCTGCTACGCCCACCAGTCGCGCTTCGCGACGTCGATGGGCGCGAGCGTCACCCAGGGCCAGATCATCGGCTACAGCGGCTGCACCGGCCGCTGCTTCGGGGATCACCTGCACTTCGAGGTACGGGTGAACGGCTCCGTCGTGAACCCGCTGAACTACCTCTAGGTCTAGCCTGACGGGCGCATGCAGCCCGACATCGACCTCTTTGGCCTCTCCCTCAAGACCTTCGGGCTGCTGTTCGCCCTCGCCTTCCTCGCCTCCGGGGCGGTCATCGCCCGGCGGCTGAAGGAGACCGGTCGCCCCGTCGACTGGGCCTACGAGATCGTCTTCGCGGCGCTCGTCGGCGGCCTCGTCGGCTCGCGCCTGTACTACCTGGTCGAGAACTACGACAAGGTCAAGGACGACCTGCTCGGCGGCATCTTCGGGGGGGCCGGCCTGGTCTGGTACGGCGGCGCGATCGGCGGGGCGATCGCGGTCCTGCTGTGGGCGTGGCGGCGCGGGATGCTGGGCGTGGCCCTGCTCGACATCTGCGCCGCGCCGCTCGCGCTCGGCTACGCGATCGGCCGGATCGGCTGCCAGGTCTCCGGTGACGGGGACTACGGCAAGCCGTGGAACGGGCCCTGGGCCATGGCCTACCCGCACGGCACCGTGCCCACGACGCAGACCGTCCACCCGACGCCGATCTACGAGACGCTCGCGATGGGCCTGTGGGCGTATGTCCTGTGGACGCAGCGGGACCGGGTCCGTCCGGGGGTCCTCTTCGCGCTCTACCTGTTGGGTGCCGGCGTGGAGCGCTTTCTCGTTGAGTTCCTGCGCCGCAACGAGACGGGGGCGCTCGGCCTGACGACCCCGCAGTTCGAGAGCCTCGGGATGGCCGCCCTCGGGACGCTCTGGCTGCTGCTCCTGGCGCGGCGCCCGGGTGGGCTTCGTGCCGGGCCGACCGCCGCGCCCGCCGCAGCCTGAGCGTCAACGCGCCAACTCGCTAAAGGGGCGAGCCGGATGCGCCGAAGGGTCTTCGGAGCAGCACGTGCTGCAACGTCCCGATGGCTCCCCGTCTCACCGCCCACCGCGCCACGATCGCCGGCATCGGCTCGACCGCCGCCCTGCTGGCGGCCGTCGTCGCGGTGTCCCTGATCGTCGGCGGCCTGGTGGCCTACACCGCCTCGCCCGACGGTCCGCTCGCCACGTCGGAGCCCGCCCTCTCGCTGCCCGGTCGCGCTCCGTCGCCCGGCGCGACCGATGGACAGGCCCTGGTCGTCCCGGCGGCCGCCGCCCGTCGCGCGCCCACGGCCACCCGTCCCGCCGGCTCCGGTCCCGGCACCACCCCTCGAGCCGTCCGCCAGACGGCTCCCACTTCCGGCGAGCGCACCCCGGCAAGCACGGGGACGAGCACCGGCCCCGCCGGGACAGGGCGTCCGCCGAGCCCGGTCAGCACCGCGAGCACCACACCGTCCGCGGGCTCCGGCCTCACGGGCCTGACCGGCCTGCTGCCGGCCGAGCCCGTCAAGGGCGTCACGAGCGCGCTGGCCGAAACCACGGACGCGGTCGGCACCAACCTCGGCGGCGGGCTGCAGCAGACGGTGGCCGGTCTCGGCCGCATCGTCGGCGGCCTGCTTCCGCCGCTCGCCCCGACGCTCGAGAAGGCCGCGCAGGGCGCGAACGCCGCGATCACCGGGACGACCGACACGCTCAGCGACCTCGTACGCGGCCTCGGTGGGACGGCCCCCGGGGCGCCGGCCGGTCCCTGAACGGCTCAGGCCGCCGCGGCAGCTGCCCGCAGCGCCCGCGTGAGGAAGCGCACGCTCACGCCGAGCAGCTCGCCGTCGTGCTGCACCGACTGGTGGTGGCCCCCGGGCATCTCGACCAGGCGGCCGTCCGGCGCGAGGGCGGCCAGCTCCTGCGACTGCTCGACCGGCACCTGCAGGTCCCCGCGGGCGTGCATCAGCAGCAACGGCGCGTGAAGCGTACGGACCGCCTCGTGGAGGTCGTGCCGCCCGAGCAGGGCGCTCAGGGCCGCCGTGTCCCGGGCGAAGCCGAAGCGTCCCGGCTCGGCAAGCCCGCGCTGCAGCTGCTCGGGGCCGGCCGGGCAGATCGCGACCACGGCATCGGCGCGGATCGCTCCCGCCGTCACCAGGGCCAGGTAGCCGCCCATGCTGGATCCGCGCAGCGCGAGCCGGGCGTCGTTCCCGCCGGCCGCCGCCCGCGCGAGGTCCGCCATCGCCGCGACGTCGTCCA
>JAOPZU010000303.1 GCA_025963955.1 Solirubrobacterales bacterium | reverse complement strand
GCTGAGCGGGGGCATGGCGGCCGCGCGGGCGATCGCCGCGGCGGGCGGGGTCGAGCCCGCCGTCGTCTCGCTGCAGGACCTGCACGGGCCGTCGCGGCCGCCGGTCGTGCGGCCCGGGGCGACGGCGTGAGCCTGGCGCCCTTCGGGCGGCGGCGGGGCGTCTGCGCGTCCATCCGCAAGGTGGGCTCCTACCATCTGCTGGAGCTCGTCGACCGTGACGGCCCGGACCCCGAGCCCGGACAGTTCTACATGCTCGCAGCGGTCAGTGGCTGGGGGGCCGGGACCGATGAGCGCCCGTTCCTGCCGCGCGCGTTCAGCGCCATGGGCGGCACCGACGGCCGGCTGTGGTTCATGCTCGAGGACATCGGTCCCGGCACCCATCGGCTGGCCCGTCTGCAGAAGGGGGAGCCGCTGTGGCTGACCGGTCCGCTCGGGCACGGCTTCCGGATGCCGCAGGACGGCCGCCGGCCCATTCTCACCGGTGGTGGGGTGGGGGTCCCCCCGCTCGTGATGTGGTCCCAGCACCTCGTGGAGCACGGGGTCGCGCGGACCTTGCAGTTCGGCTTCCGGGACACGTCGCACGCCGCGGTCGCGGCGTCCTTCGACAGCGTCCAGATCGCGACGGACGACGGCAGCGTCGGGCACCACGGCCTGGTAACCGACCTGCTCGTGCGGGAGCTCGACCGCGACCCGCACGCCACGGTCTACAGCTGCGGTCCTCCCGGGATGCTCGAGGCCGTCCGGCGGCTGTGCGTCGACCGCGGGATCCCCGCGCAGCTCGCCCTCGAGTCCGGGATGGCCTGCGGCTTCGGCGCGTGCTTCGGCTGCGTCGTCCCGCTCGTGGACGGCAGCTACGCCCGCGTCTGCGTCGACGGCCCGGTCCTCGATGCGACCGCCCTCGATCACGTCCCGGCGCACTAGATGCCGCCCGTCGACTTCTGCGGGATGGAGCTCGCGCACCCGATCGTCAACGGCTCGGGGACCTTCGACGCCATCGCGGCCCACGCGGTCTTCGGGGACGCGCTGCACGAGCACTTCCCGTTCGCCGCCTTCGTCTCCAAGACGATCACGATCGCGCCGCGCGCGGGCAACCCGCCGCCGCGGTTGTGGGAGACGGCGAGCGGGATGATCAACTCGATCGGCCTCCCGAACAAGGGGCTGGCCGGGTACCTGGAGAGCGACCTGCCGAAGCTCGCGGCGCTCCCGGTCCCGCTGATCACCAACGTCATGGGATCCACCGCCGCGGAGCTGTGCGAGCTCGTCGCCGCGTGCGACGAGCAGGACGCGATCCGCGCGATCGAGCTGAACGTCTCCTGCCCGAACGTCAAGACGGGGCTCGACATCGGCGCGGATCCGGTGTCGCTGGCCGAGGTCATGCGGGCGGTGCGCCCGCGGACGCGCAAGCCGCTGATCGTGAAGCTCACCCCGAACACCGCCGACGTCGCGCTCGTCGCGGCCGCGGCCGAGGCCGAGGGGGCGGACGCCGTGTCGCTCATCAACACCCTGCGCGCGACGGCGCAGAAGCCGGGAGCCAGCGGTGAGCCGTGGCTGGGCGGCGTGACGGGCGGGATGTCGGGTCCCGCCGTCCGCGCGGTGGCGCTCGCGCAGGTCTCGGCGGTCGCTGCCCGGGTCTCGATCCCCGTGATCGGCATGGGCGGGGTGCAGCGGGGCGAGCACGCCGCGCAGATGCTGCGCGCGGGCGCCACGCTCGTCGCCGTGGGCACCGAATCCTTCCGCGATCCGGCCGCCGGGAGCCGGATCGCCCGCGAACTGCGGCGGCTGCTGGAACCCTGAGGACCGCGTCCTCTGCAGGCGAGCCTCACGCAGCGGGCAAACGGGAAAAAAGGCTGCAAAATCCCGAAAAACGCTCAAGTACGGTCGAGAAGCATCAAGCTCGACTCGAGGTCGAGGTGAATTCGCCGTCCCGGGCTCCACGGTCACGGCTCACGTTGTATCTTCCGACCCCGATGCCGCTGGCCGCCGATTCCCCGTCGAAGCAGACCGCCACGCCCGAGCGTTCGCTGAACCAGCGTATGGACGCCCTGGCCCGCGCGAACGCCATCCGGACGCAGCGTGCCCAGCTGAAGCGGGATCTGAAGGCCGGTCGCGTGTCCATCCACCAGCTCCTCACGGATCCGCCGGACTACCTGGAGACGGCGAAGGTCTTCGAGATGCTCCTCGCGGTGCCGAAGTACGGCCGGGTCAAGGCGAACAAGGTCCTCGTGGCGTGCCGCATCTCGCCGTCGAAGACCATCGGAGGCCTCTCCGAGCGCCAGCGGGCCGAGCTGGTCGTGCTGCTCAAGCGGTAGCCGGTCCGCCGGTCTGGCTCCGGTCGGCCGAGCGACGGAGGACCGGCGCGGAAGACCGCGCTGCAGGAGGCCCGCAAGGCCTCGGGGGAGTCCGTCGGCCCCGCCGTCTACCCTCCACCACCCCGTGGCTCGCGTCTTCGTCATCACCGGTCCCAGCGGCGTCGGCAAGGGCACGCTGATCAAGCACCTGCTCGAGCGCGTGCCCGAGCTGGAGCTCAGCGTCTCCGCCACCACCCGCGGTCCGCGGCCAGGGGAGGAGCACGGCGTCCACTACCACTTCCTGGATCCCGCGGAGTTCGATCGCCGGGTCGCGAACGGCGCGTTCGTCGAGCACGCCGAGTACTCCGGGCGGCACTACGGGACGCTGCGCGAGGAGCTCGACCGGCGCACCGCGGCCGGTCATCCGGTCGTCCTGGAGATCGAGGTCCAGGGCGCCCGGCAGGTCCGCACCGCGATGCCCGAGGCGGTCCAGATCTTCATCGTCCCGCCGTCGACCGACACCCTGCGCCAGCGCCTCGTGGGCCGGGGGACGGACGACGAGCAGCAGGTCGCCTCGCGGCTGGAGGTGGCGGTCTCCGAGCTCGCGGCGCAGGACGAGTTCGCCTACAAGGTGGTCAACGCCGAGCTCGACGCCGCGGTGGACGAGCTCGTCGACATCGTGCGGCGCGAGATGGTCCTGGCCTGAGTCGCGGCGTCACGGGCCCAAAGGCCCCTGCACCCGCTAGTCTGGAGGGGTGATCCAGCCCCGCATCGACCACCTTCTCGAGCACGTCGACTCGAACTACGCCTCCGTGCTCGTCGCCGCCAAGCGCGCGCGGCAGATCAACTCGTACTACCACAACCTCGGAGAGGGGACGTTCGACGAGTTCCCGCCGCCGATGGTCGAGAGCGCGTCGAAGAACTACCTCACGATCGCCCTGGAGGAAGTCGCCCAGGGCAAGATCAAGTACCAGTACCGCTAGGCCACTCCCCGGCATGGCGCGGATCCTTCTCGGTGTGACGGGCGGGATCGCCGCCTACAAGGGGCTCGAGACCGCGCGCCTGGCCGTCAGGGCCGGGCACGCGGTGCGCGTCGTGCAGACGCCCGGGTCCCAGCAGTTCGTCGGCGCAGCGTCGTTCGCCGCCATCACCGGCGCCCCGGTCCTCACGAGCGAGTTCGACCGCGACCCCGCCCGGGGAACCTTCCCGGGGCAGGACCCGCCGCTCCACGATCCGGCCAGCCACCTCGCGCTCGTCGAGAACGCGGACGCCTACCTCGTTGCGCCCGCCACCGCGAACACGATCGCGAAGCTCGCGCACGGCCTGGCGGACAACCTCCTGACCTCCGCGGCCATCGCCGCCCGGTGCCCGCTGCTCGTCGCCCCGGCGATGAACGACGCGATGTGGGAGCACCCGGCCGTGCGCGCGAACGTCGCCACCCTGGTGGCGCGCGGCGTGACCGTGATCGACCCCGGCGTCGGGGCCCTCGGGACCCTGGGCGAGTACGGGGCCGGACGGCTCGCCGAGCCGGCCGAGCTGCTCCGCGCCGTTGAGCGCGCGCTCGCGCGGC
>JAOPZU010000252.1 GCA_025963955.1 Solirubrobacterales bacterium | reverse complement strand
AGCGGACGTAGGTCGGCCCGAACTCGGCCAGCGGCCCGCGGATGAGCGGCGTCGCGGCGCGCGAGGCGGCGGACAGCGCGCGGAACGCGGCCTCCTCCGTGCGGGTCAGGCGGACGCCCAGCCGGGGTCGCAGCTCGAGCGGCAGCATCCCCACGGTGGCCACGCGCAGCTGCAGCGCCAGCGGCCGGCGCATGACCCGCCAGAGTGCCGGGTGCAGCCCGGGGATCGCGGGCGGCGCCGGGCGCTCGAGCGTCTGCAGGAGCTCGGGAACGGCCGGGGTCCACGTCAGCTCCTCGCGCACGACGCGACCGAAGTAGGGGCGGAAGTCGCGCCAGGTGGCCGGCAGGTCCCGCGGGCGCACGCCGATCAGGCGCCCGACGTCCAGCCACTGCCGGTAGAACGCCTCGGCCTGCGCGTCCGTCATCGGGCGGGCGAACCGGCGGTGGCCGTCGACGACGGCGCTGGCCAGCGTCGCGTGGACCCAGGCGAAGGCGTCCGGCTCCATCGCGTGGTAGGGCTGCCCGTCGGCGCGCGTGCCGCGGATCGTGCGGTGCATCTCCCGGACGCGGCGCCCGATCGACCCGGCCAGCTCCGGCCCGCCGGAGACTGTCCCGTGCACGTAGTCGAGGGTCCGCAGCAGGCGCCCCCACGGGTCCGTGACGAACGAGGAGTACTGGTGGACCCCGGCGCCCACGGTGGGATGGGCGACCTGGAGCAGCGTCGCGTAGCCGGCCGTCGACAGCGCGCGCACGTCGTTGAAGGCGACCGCGACCGGCGATCCGGGCCGCGGGGCGAGGGCGGCGTACTCGGAGGGATCGGGCAGGATCGGGGCCATGCCCCATCATCGCGCGGGGCCGGGGCCGCGGAGTGGCGACAGGCCCGCGCGGGCCGGGTGCCGGTGTGGCCGGGCCACACACGACGGGCGATCGTTCGACGGCGACCCGTTCCTGGAACCGATCGATTCTGGCCCCGGCCCCCGGGTAGGTGGCCGACGTGCCCGGGGACGCCCTCCACGACCGCCTGCGCGCCGCCGGCCTGCGGGTCACGGCCCCGCGCGTCGCCGTCCTGCGGGTGCTGAGCGAGGCGGACGACCACCCCCGCGTCGACCAGGTCATCGACCGCGTGCGCGCGGCCGGCGGCCGCGCCGGCACGGTGTCGGTGCAGGCGGTCTACGACGTCTGCGAAGCGCTGCACCGCCGGGGTCTCGCGAACCGGATCCTCGTCGGCGGCGGCCCGGCGCGCTACGAGAGCCGTGTCGGCGACAACCACCACCACCTCGTCTGCCTCGGCTGCGGCGCCATCGCGGACGTGGACTGCGCGGTCGGCGCCGCGCCGTGCCTGACCCCGAGTGACCTGCACGGCTTCCGCCTCGAGCGCTCCGACGTGACGCACTGGGGCACCTGCCGCGCCTGCCTGAACACCACCACCCCGCCCACCACCGGAAGGACGCTCCCATGAGTGCCGAGAACGACAAGACGCTGACCACCCGCCAGGGCCACCCGGTCGTCGACAACCAGAACACGCGCACGGTCGGCGCCCGCGGCCCCGCGACGCTCGAGAACTACCAGCTGCTGGAGAAGATCTCGCACTTCGACCGCGAGCGGATCCCGGAGCGCGTCGTGCACGCGCGCGGGGCCACCGCCTTCGGCGTCTTCGAGAGCTACGGCACGATGGGCGGCGAGGAGCCGATCTCCACGCACACCCGCGCGAAGCTCTTCGAGCCGGCGGGGAAGAAGACGGACGTGGCGGTGCGCTTCTCGACGGTCGCGGGCGGCCGGGACTCCTCCGAGGCGGTCCGCGACCCCCGCGGCTTCGCCGTGAAGTTCTACACCGAGGACGGGAACTGGGATCTGGTCGGCAACAACCTCGCGGTCTTCTTCCTGCGCGACGCGATCAAGTTCCCGGACTTCATCCACTCCCAGAAGCCGGACCCCGTCACCTTCGAGCGCCAGATCCCGAACCGCGTCTTCGACTTCATCTCGCAGACGCCGGAGGCGCTGCACATGATCTCGATCGTGATGAGCCCACGGGGCGTCCCGGCGAGCTACCGGACGATGCAGGGCTTCGGCGTCAACACCTACCGCTGGGTCAACGCGGCCGGCGAGTCCAAGCTCGTGAAGTACCACTGGCTGCCCGAGCAGGGCGTGCGCTCGTGGACCGAGGCGGATGCCGGCGTCAAGCAGGGGGAGGAGCTCGGCGTCCACACCAAGGACCTCTACGCCGCCATCGAGCGCGGGGACTTCCCCGCCTGGGAGCTCGCCATCCAGATGATGGACGACCACGACCACCCCGAGCTCGGGTTCGACCCGCTCGACGACACCAAGGTCTGGCCCGAGAACGACTTCCCGGTGCGCAAGATCGGCCGGCTGGAGCTGAACCGCGCGCCGCGCGACTTCTTCGCCGAGAGCGAGCAGATCGCCTTCGGCACGGGCGTCCTCGTCGACGGGCTGGAGTTCTCGGACGACAAGATGCTCGTCGGCCGCACGTTCTCCTACTCGGACACCCAGCGCTACCGCGTGGGCCCGAACTACCTGCAGCTGCCGGTCAACCAGCCGAAGAACGGCGTCCCGGCGACGAACCAGCGCGACGGCCAGATGGCGTACTACGTCGACGAGGGCGGGACGAACCCGAGCGTCAACTACGAGCCGTCGATCATCGGCGGTCTGCAGGAGGCGCCGTCCACGGGCCCCGCGGCGGTCGGTCCCGTGATCGAGGACCGCCTGGTCCGCGCGCCCATCCCGCGCACGAACGACTACCAGCAGGTCGGTGAGTTCTACACGCTGATCGAGCAGTGGGAGAAGGACGAGATGGTCGCCAACCTGGTCGGCAACCTCTCGCAGTGCGACCGCCCGATCCAGGAGCGCATGGTGTGGCACTACCTCATCGCGGACACCGAGCTCGGGAGCCGGGTCGGTGAGGGCATCGGCATCTCTGCCGACGACGTGCGGCACCTCGAGCCCCTCGCCACGCAGACGCTCACCGAGGCGGAGCTCGAGCGCATCGCGAAGCTGGGGCAGAACCCGCCGCGCGACGTGGAGGGCCTGCAGATGACCCACGTCGTGCCGAACGAGCACGACGTCGTCGCCGGCGGGGATCCCGTCTCCGCCTGAGGCGACTCAGCCGTAGCGCCGCAGCCGCGGCTCCGCGCCCTCGGGCACGGTGATCGCGGTGCGGCCGCCGGGCCCGAGGGCCAGGGCCTCGCCCTGGCCCTCGGCCGTGAGCGGAGCGGGCGCGACGCAGGTCGGCGCCCGGGCGAGCGTGCGGGCCAGCCGCTCGCGCCCGTGCCGCCGCCACACCACCAGCGAGGCGTAGGTGCGCAGCGCGAGCAGACGGCCGTCGGCGCTGACGTCGCCCGCGGTGATCGCGCCCAGGCGCAGCGCCGGCCCGGGGCGGAGGGTGCCGCCCCGCGGTGGCAGCGTGTAGACGCGGCCGCCGGTGAGGGTCTTCGTGACGAGGACGAGCTCGTGGCGCAGCGGGTCGGCCAGCAGGGTCTCGGCGTCGTGCGCGCCGTCGGGGTAGCGCAGCTCCAGCCGGGTGGACGGGGCGACGCCCGCCGCGGGAACGGGCTCGGGTACGCGGTAGACCTGCACGGACGCGCGCACCGCGTCGTTGTCGCCGATGTCCGCGACGAAGAGCGACGGCGTGCCGTCCGGCGCCCGGCCCGCGGCGATGTCCTCCCAGTCCGCGTTCGCGGCGCCCGTGACCGCGACGCGGCCGACGACGGTCCCGTCGGGACGGAGCGCGACCAGATCCGCCGGGCTGCCGGAGTCCTCGATCGCCCACAGCAGGCTGCGGTCCCGCCGGCCGCGGACGAGCCCGCTGAGCTCGTCGACCCCGGGGTCGGTGACGCGCCCGAGGACCAGGCCGCGGCGGGCGCGGCAGAGGGCGGGGAGGGCGGCGACGGCCGGGCGCGGGCCGGGCGCCACGACCG
>JAOPZU010000175.1 GCA_025963955.1 Solirubrobacterales bacterium | reverse complement strand
GGGACGCCTCGGCGTCGACGCCGCCCACGTCGTCTTCGGCCACACGCACCGCGCGGGGCCGCTCCCGGCGGACGCCCCCGCGCCCTGGCGGCACAACGCCACGCAGCTGCACAACACGGGCTGCTGGCTCGACGAGCCGCTGCTGACCCGCGGCGGCCCGGACTCGCCCTACTGGCCCGGACGCGGGGTGGAGCTCGACGAGGACGGGCCGCCGCGCCTGGTCCGCATCGTCGAGGACCTCGGGAGCTGAGCCCGACCGCGAGCGGCCCGCCGTCAGCCGGCGGGGTCGGATTCCGGCGGCGCGAGCCCCGGCGTGAAGCAGGTGGCCAGGCACTCGACGCCACCGGACACCTCGAGCTCGAGGACTCCCGCGGTGTGGTGCTCGTGCCAGATGAGGTTGAACGCCCCGGGGGCGGTCAGCTCCATCGCCATGCCGTTCGTCGTGACGGTTCCCGCCCCGACGAAGACGCCCCACACGCCGCCTGCCTCGTACGGCCCGTTGTACGCGCCCTCGACGTCGTCCGTCGGGACGACGATGAGCGCGTCCGGGTCGTCCTCACCGCGCAGCAGGCCGACATCGTCCCCGTCGTCCGACAGCAGCTCGCGGATGACCGCCTCGGTCTCGAGGTAGCCGCCCTCGCCGTGCTGGACGTCCACGAGCTTCTGGTCCGCGTCGAACAGGTAGCGGGCGGGCCAGCCGGGGTTGTCGTACATCTGCCACAGCTCGAACTCGGAGTCGATGAGCACCGGGTGCTCGATGCCGAGGCGGTCGACGGCCTCGCGGATCGACGCCTCGTCCCGGGACGCCTCGTGGCCGCCGCAGTGCACGGAGATGACGCGCAGCCCGCTCGCCGGCCCGCCGGGCCCGATGGAGTAGCGCTCGTGCCAGGCCTTGAGGTAGGGGAGGGTCCGCAGGGAGGGCACGCGCAGGAAGTCCCAGAACTCGACGAGGACCGGCCGGCCGCGCTGCTTGTCCATCCGCAGCGGCGCGACGCCGACCCACGGCAACTTGACCGGGAAGGGCGGGGCGGGGATGTCGGCATCGGTCACGCGCACAGCGGCGGGACCGTAGCAGCGCTGAGCCTCCTCGGACGTTCGTCCACCCGTCCGGGCCCACCGCAACTCGATCATGGAGGGTCGGTATATGGACAGGACGACTTCAGGTCGCTCAAGCTTTCTCGGCGGATGTTCGATACGAGAGCATCGGCCGGGGTTGCGTTTTCCCCTGCAGTCCCGGTAGGTCTAGAGGCACGCGACGGCCCCACGTCGCACCTGTTCCCACAAGTACCCCCCTTTCCAGGAGGAAAGAATGCGCAAGGTCGCACTACTGACGGCGCTCATCGCCGCCGTCTTCGGTTTCGTCTCGGTGGCTGTCGCCGCGGTCACGGCTGATCAGACCCTCAAGGTCACCATCAAGGGCAAGGCGGGCACGAAGGCGAAGCCGACCGCGGTCTCGCTCGGCGTCCTCACCGGCACCCACGGCACGGGCACCACGCCCGACGGCACCTTCGGCACCAAGCTGGCCGTGATCCACTTCGACAAGAACCTCAAGTTCAACAACGCGAAGTTCCCGACCTGCTCCGCGGACCAGGTCGCCAAGGACGCGAGCAAGTGCGCGTCCGGCTCCAAGGTCGGCTCCGGTTCCGCCGACGCGAAGATCGAGCCCGCCCCGGGCCCGCTCAAGGCCAACCCGACGATCGTCGCCTACAACGGCCCGAGCAACCAGCTCTTCCTGAAGCTCATCAAGGGCGCGGCCGACCAGGTCGACTCCTCGGGCGTCATCCCGGCGAAGCTCTCCAAGGACTCCGGCAAGTACGGCAGCAAGCTGACCGTCACGATCCCGAAGAACTTCTACAACAACCTCGGGCTGCGCATCACGCTGACCCGCTTCCTGACCAACGTCAAGGCGACGTACAAGAAGACCTCCTACGTCACCTCGGTCGGGTGCACGAGCAAGAAGTACAACTTCGCCGGTGACTTCACGTTCATCGACGGTGCCGGCGCGACCAACGTCGAGAAGGTCAAGACCACGGCCAAGTGCTAGTCGTCTGACTCACCGGCAGCACGACGTTCCCACGGGGCGGGCCACACGGCCCGCCCCGTCGTCGTTCCGGACCCGGGCGGCGTGGGGGGACGGTTCGCTGGACTACCATGAGCCGCGATGACCCCCGCGCAGCGCTTCGCCCTCATCGCCGCCGCCGTCGTCGTGCTCGTCGGCGGCTTCCTCGTGGCCCGCGGCGGGGACGACAAGAGCACGAGCACGAGCACCGGGTCGGCGGTGTCCACCACCCTCGGCACCGCGTCCGCGCCTTCCGTCACCCCCGCGACGGGCACCACGCCGGCGACCGTCACGACCGCACCGGCGCCTGCCCCGGCTGTCCCGGCGATCGTGGTCACCGGCGGCAAGCCGGACGGCGGCATCCAGAAGATCGAGGTCGCCAAGGGCGACGAGGTCCGCTTCACGGTCCGCTCGGACGTCGCGGACGAGATCCACGTCCACGGCTACGACCTCATGAAGGACGTCGCCAAGGGCGGCAGCGTCAGCTTCGCGTTCCCCGCGAAGATCGACGGCATCTTCGAGGTCGAGCTCGAGAACGCCGGCGTGCAGATCGCGGAGCTCAGGGTCAGCCCGTGAGGCACGCCGTGCGGCGGCTGCCCGCCGCCACGCTGCTGGCCCTCCTCACCTTCGCCGTCGCCGGACCCGGGGTCGCCGGCGCCCACGGCCTGGTCGGCCGACAGGACCTGCCCATCCCGCGCTGGCTGTTCGCCTGGGCGGCGGCTGCGGTCCTGGTCATCTCCTTCGTCGCGCTCGCGACGCTGTGGCCGAAGCCGCGCCTGGAGCAGGTCGACCCGACGGGTGGGCGCCGCGTCCTCGCCGTTCCGCGGCTCCCGGCGGAGATCACGTGCGGCGTGATCGGGGTGCTGGCGTTCCTCGCCGTCGTCTACGCCGGGATCGAGGGCACGCAGACGGAGACCGCGAACCTCGGGCCGACCACGATCTACGTCGTGTTCTGGGTCGGGTTCCCGCTGCTGAGCCTGGTCTTCGGCGACGTCTTCCGCGCGTTCAGCCCCTGGCGGGCCATCGGACGCGCAGGCGGCGCGCTCCTTGGGCGGATCGGCGGCGCGAGCACTCCCGAGCCGCTGACCTACCCCGAGCGCCTGGGCCGCTGGCCGGCGGCGCTCGGCATCCTCGTCTTCGCGTGGGTCGAGCTCGTCTACACCGGCCGGTACGACCCGAGCCAGCTGTCGTTCATGGCCCTGGGGTACGCAGCTCTCCAGCTCGTCGGCATGAGCCTCTACGGGGTGGAGACGTGGATCACGCGCGCCGACGCCTTCGGGGTCGCGTTCAACCTCTACGGCCGCATCGCCCCGCTGCACTTCGAGGGCGGCGAGCTGCGCACCCGCCCGTGGCTGTCGGGCCTGCCGTCCCTGAAGGTCGTCCCCGGGACCGTGGCGCTGCTGTGCGTGATGATCGGCACCACGAGCTTCGACGGCTTCTCGCTCGGGCCGACGTGGTCCTCGCTCGCTCCCGACCTGCAGGAGCAGTTCGTGGACCTGGGCCTCAGCCTCGAGCACGCGCTCGAGCTGGCCTTCACCGTCGGCCTGCTCGTCATCGTGCTGCTCGTCGCCGGGCTCTACCGCCTGGGCGTCGCCGGCATGCGGAGCGTCGGCGGGACCACGAAGGGCGGCGAGCTCGCCGGGCGCTTCGCGCACTCCCTCGTCCCGATCTCGCTCGCCTACGTGATCGCCCACTACGTCTCGAGCGTCCTCTACCAGGGCCAGGCGATGATCTACCTCGTCTCCGACCCGCTCGGGGACGGAACGAACTACTTCGGCACCGCCGACCGCACGATCGACTACTTCATCAGCGCCACCGGCATCTGGTACCTCCAGGTCGCCGCCCTGGTCCTGGGCCACGCCGCTGGCCTCGTGCTCGCGCACGACCGGGCGCTCGTCCTCTACCGCAAGGCTCGGGACGCCACCCGCTCGCAGTACTGGATGCTCGCGGTGATGGTGGGCTTCACGAGCCTCGGCCTCTGGCTGCTGAGCGCGCAGGCGCAGTGAGCCGGCCGAGCCCGCTCAGCGGCGTTCGTCGAGCACCCGGCGCAGGTCGTGCGCGAGGGCCTCGGGGGTGATCGTGTCGACGGGCAGGCTGACGCGCTGGCGGCCGTCGCGACCGATGATGAGGACGGAGACGGTATGGCTGTCGTCCTGCTTGGAGCCGGCGCCCTGCTGCTGGACGCCGTACGCCTTCCAGACCGGCGCGAGCTGCGCCTCGGTCCCCCGCAGGAAGTCCATCCGGCCGTACAGCGACTGCCTGAGCAGGAAGCTGCGCGCGTTCTTCTGCGAGTCCTGGGCGGGGTCGACGCTCACCGCGTAGACCGGCAGGCCCTTCACGCGGCCGCCGAGGTCGTCGAGCGCCAGGCGGATGGTCTGCGCGG
>JAOPZU010000152.1 GCA_025963955.1 Solirubrobacterales bacterium | reverse complement strand
CACGGACATGTTGTCCAGCAGGACGCGCGGCGCCCCGGCCGCGAGCGCCTCGTCGACCTCGGCGAGGTCCCGCACCTCGGCCTCGATCAGCAGCTCGCGCCCGGCCGTCGCGGCGTACGTCCGCGCCGCCTCGACCGCCCGGCCGACGCCGCCGGCCATCGCGGCGTGGTTCTCCTTGATGAGCACCGCGTCGAACAGCCCGATCCGATGGTTGGACGCCCCCCCGGCGGCGACCGCGGCCTTCTCCAGCAGGCGCAGGCCCGGCGTCGTCTTGCGGGTGTCGAGGATCGTGGCGCCCGTGCCCGCGACCGCCTGCACGTAGCGGGCGCTCATGGTCGCGATGCCGGACAGGCGCCCGAGCAGGTTCAGGGCGGTGCGCTCGGCGGCCAGCAGCGCCGCCGCGTCCCCGCGGACCTCGAAGACCGGGCCGTCCTCGCGCCATACGCCCTCCTGCGTCAGCGTGGTGAAAGCCGCGCCGGGGTCGGTCTGACGGAAGGCCTCCGCAGCGCCGGCCAGCCCGTAGACGACACCCGGCGCCTTCTGGCGCACCCGCGCGACGGCCTGCGTCCCGGCCGGGACGGTCGCGGCGGTGGTCACGTCGCCGGTGCCGACGTCCTCGGCGAGCGCGCGGGCCACGAGGTCGGTGATGAGCGCGGGATCGACGGCAGGGAGGGCCATGGGACGCACGAGGATACGGGCGTCTAGGGTCCCCCGGATGCGCGCCCTCATGCTTCGCGAGACCTCCGGATCGTCCGGCCTGAAGCTGGAGGAGGTCCCCGTGCCGGAGGGCGGCGACGGCCTGGTCCTCATCGACGTCCACACGGCGGGCGTCGGCTTCGTCGACATGCTCATCACCAAGGGCGAGTACCAGATCAAGCACCCACTGCCGTTCATCCCGGGCTCGGAGGTCGCGGGCGTCGTGCGCCAGGCGCCGCCGGGGAGCGCGCTCGTCGTCGGGCAGCGCGTGGCGGCGATGACGCCCGCCGGCGGCTACGGCGAGGTGGTGGCCACGCCGGAGATCCTCACCTTCCCGCTGCCGGACGCCGTGGACGACGTGACGGCGGCGGGCGCGGTCATCAACGCCGGCACCGCGCACCTCGGGCTGACCCGGCGCGGGCGCCTGCAGGAGGGCGAGACGCTGCTCGTCCACGGCGCGGCCGGCGGGACGGGCATCGCGGCCATCGGGATCGCGAAGGCGCTCGGCGCGAACGTGATCGCGGCCGCGTCGACCCAGCCGAAGCGCGACGCCGCGCTGGCCGCGGGCGCCGACGACGTGGTCGACAGCACGGGCGACTGGGGCGCCGCCGTGAAGGAGCTGACGGGCGGCCGCGGCGCCGATGTCGTGTGGGACCCGGTCGGCGGGGACGTCGCGGCGGGCTCGCTGCGCTGCATGGCGCCGGAGGGCCGGCTGCTGGTCGTCGGCTTCGCCGGCGGCACGATCCCGGAGATCAAGGTCAACCGGCTGCTGCTGCGCTCCCACGACGTGATAGGCGTGAACTACGGCGGGTTCATCGCCGTGGATCCGGCGTTCCCGCGCCGCACCGCCGACGAGACGTTCGCCTGGATGGCCGAAGGCCGGCTCAAGCTCGCGGCGGGCCCGGCCGTCCCGCTCGAGCAGGGTCCGGCCGTCCTGCAGGGCTTCGCGGACCGGACGGTCGTCGGCAAGCCGGTCCTGCGGGTGCAGGAGCCGGCCGCCGGCTGAGGGCGCTCCGGGGCGGCGACGCCACCACCGCGCTGCTCGCCGGCTCAGTCCGCTCGCAGCACGTGGATCGTCCGCAGCTCCGGGTCGCTCGCGCCGTGCAGGCGGGCGCCGCCGTCGCGGATGGCGCGCAGGTAGGCGAGCACCTCCGCGCTCACGCGCTCCCCGGGCAGCAGCGCGGGGATGCCCGGCGGGTAGCCGGCGATCGACTCGCACGAGACGCGGCCGACGGCCTCCTCCACCGGCACCCGCTCGGCCGCCCCGAGAAAGGCCTCCCGCGGCGGGACGACGGTCTCCGCCGGCGGCGCGGCCGGCGGGCGGACCACGGGCCCCAGGCCGTCGTCCCCCGTCAGCGCGATGCGCTTCACCGTCTCGTCCAGGTCGCCCGCGACGCGCTCGAGCGCCACGGCGGACTCGGCCACGCCGACGACGAGCACGACCGTCGCGGCGGTCGCCAGCTCGACGTTGCCGTCGTAGGCCGCCCGCAGCGCCTCCGCGACCTGGTAGCCGCTGCGGCCGGTCGCCCGGACGTCCAGCACGATGCGCAGTGGGTCCCAGTCGGCGATCCCGGGGCGCCCGACGAGCTCCGGGCCGAGCACCGCCACCCCGGGGGTCGTCGCGAGCTTCGCGCGGGTCCGGTGGACGGCGGCGAGCGTCTCGTGCAGCAGCGCTTCGCCGTGCACCGCCAGCTGCCGGCGGGCCGCGTCGAGCGAGGCCATCAACAGCGACGAGGGCGACGTCGAGCGCAGCAGCCGGAGCACCCGGGCGAGCTGCCCCGGGTCGATCCGCCCCGAGTGCCCGACGTGCAGCATGGCCGACTGCGTCAGCGAGCCCGCGATCTTGTGGGTGCTCGTGAGCACCGCGTCCGCCCCGAGCTGCAGCGCGCTCTTCGGCAGGTCGGGGTGGAAGCCGAAGTGCGGTCCCCACGACTGGTCGACCACGAGCGGGACCCCGGCGGCGTGCGCGACCTCCGCCAGACCGGCCACGTCCGCGCACAGCCCGTAGTACGTCGGGGAGACCACGAACGCGGCCCGAAAACCCGGACCCTGCCCAACCCCCTGCTCGAGGGCCGCGCGCAGGCGGTCCGGCGTCACGCCGTGCGCCATCCCGAGCGCGTCGTCGACCTCGGGCGGGACGAACGTCGGCACGCCCCCGCTGAGGACCAGGCCGTCGACGATCGACGTGTGCGAATTGCGCTGCGCGACGACCCGCGCGCCCATCGGTGCGAGCGCCAGGGTCAGCGCGTGGTTGCCCTGTGTCGCGCCGTTGGTGAGGAAGAAGGTGCGGCGGGCACCGTGGGCACGGGCCGCCAGCGCCTCCGCCTGCTCGAACGGCGTCGGCGAGGGACCGAGGTCGATCCCGTGGATGTCCTGCGGCACGTCGAGCGCGAAGGCCCGCTCACCGAGCGCGTGGCGCAGGGCCGGGTCCGCGCCGAGCCCGCCCTTGTGCCCCGGCACGTGGAAGCGCCCGGAGCCGCGCAGCCCGTAGGCGAGCACCGCGTCGAAGTAGGGGGCGACGGGCTGGCCCGCGCGCAGCCCGTCGTCGGCGGGGCCGAGGTGGTCGGTCTCGCCGTTGGCCCCGGACATCGACTAGGACGCGTCGCCGGCGCGCCGGAGCAACTCGGCCCGGATGAAGCCGTCCAGGTCACCGTCGAGGACCTTCGTCGGGTCGCCCACCTCGACGTTCGTGCGGTGGTCCTTGACCATCGTGTAGGGCGCGAGGACGTAGGACCGGATCTGCGAGCCCCAGCCCACGTCCTGCACCTCGCCCTTCTCCTTCGCGATCTCCTCCATCCGCTCGCGCTCGCGCAGCTCCACGAGCTTGCCGCGCAGCATCTTCAGCGCGGTCTCCTTGTTCGCGGTCTGGGAGCGCTCGTTCTGGCACTGCACCACGATGCCGGAGGGACGGTGGGTCAGGCGCACCGCGGAGTCGGTCTTGTTGACGTGCTGGCCGCCGGCGCCCGACGCGCGATAGGTGTCGACCCCGACGTCGTCCATGTCGATGACCACGTCCCCGACGTCGTCGATGACGGGGGCGACCTCCAAGCCGGCGAACGCGGTCTGCCGGCGGGCCTGCGAGTCGAACGGGCTGATGCGGACCAGGCGATGGACGCCCTTCTCGGCGCCGAAGAGGCCGTAGGCGTTGTCGCCCTCCGCGCGGAAGGTGGCGGTCTTGATACCGGCCTCCTCCCCCGGGCTGGCTTCCAGCAGCTCGACCTTGAAGCCACGCGCCTGCGCCCAGCGCATCTCCATCCGCAGGACCATCTCCGCCCAGTCCTGGGCGTCGGTGCCGCCCGCGCCCGCGTTGACGGTGACCAGCGCGTCGCCGGCGTCGTACTTGCCGCTGAAGAGGCGCTCCTCCTCGAGCTCGGCGATCCGCGCCTCGATGTCCGCGAGCTGGTCCTGCAGCTCCTTCGCCATCGAGCTGTCCTCCAGGGCCATCTCCTGGAGGTCCGCGAGGTCCCCGGCGTCCACCGTGAGCCGGGTGAAGGCCTCGGCCTTCTTCGCGGCGCGGGCGTGCTCGGAGCTGACCTTCGCGGCGGCGTCCGAGTCGTCCCAGAAGCCGGGCTCCCCCATCCGCGCCTCGAGCTCCGCGGCGCGCGCGAGGAGGGCGTCCGGGTCGATGCCGTCGTGCAGCACCGCGAGCGCGGACGAGATCGCGGCGATGCGCTGGGAGACGGTGAGGTCACTGGAGGACGGCGAGGCCATGGCCGTCCAAAGGTATCGTCAGTCGCCGTGCACCCGCTGATCGACGGCCTGCTCCTTCCGTCCAGGCTCACCCTGCGGGCCTTGGACGACCTGCACACGCTCGCGGGCACCGCCGCCCGCGCCGTCGAGCTGCTCGACCGGCTGGAGACGCGCGCCGGGCGGATCGAGGGCCAGCTCGACGCCGCCCTCACCGTCGCCGGGGCCCTCGAACGCCGCGGTGCCGAGATCGCGGCCCTGGGCGACACGTTCCAGCACCTGGGCGACGGGCTGCTGTCGGAGGCGCGCGCGACGCAGGCCGTCGGCGCGGAGGTCGCGCAGCGCGGGGCCGAGATCGCGGCGGCGCTGCCGTTGCTGCAGCGCGCTCTGGACCTCGGCGAGCCGCTGGAGGGCGCCATCGAGCGTGCCGGGCGGATCGTGGACCGGCTGCCGGGCGGGCGCCGCAGCGGCACGCCCTCACCGCCACGCTGACGCGCCGTGCGTCTCTGGTCCCACGCCGACTTCCCCTTCCCGCTGCCCGCCGGGCACCGCTATCCCCTCGGGAAGTACCGGCTGCTGCGTGACGGCATCGTCAACGACGGCACCGTGCGCGCGGCGGACGTGCAGACCCCGGAGGCGATCTCCTGGGATGCGCTGGGCACGGTCCACGAGGCCGCGTTCCTGGAGCGGATGCGGGACGGAACGCTCGACCGGCGCGAGAGCCGGGTGCTCGGCCTGCCGTGGTCGCCCGAGCTCGTCGAGCGCGCCCGGCGCGGGACGCAGGGCACGCTGCACGCCGCTCGGGACGCCCTCGACGGCCAGCGCGTCGGGCTGATGCTCGGCGGCGGCACCCACCACGCGGGCCGCGCGAGCGCCCGGGGCTACTGCCTGTTCAACGACCTCGCCGTCACGACGGCGCTGCTGCGCACGGAGGGCCGCGTCCAGCGCGTCCTCGTGGTCGACTGCGACGTCCACCAGGGCGACGGCACCGCGGAGCTCCTCGGGCCGGACCCGGACGCCTACACCCTGAGCGTCCAGTGCGAGCGCAACTACCCCTTCACCCGGATCCCGTCCGACCTGGACGTTGAGCTGCCGGCCGGAACGGGTGACGAGCGCTACCTGAGCGCGCTCGCGGACGGCCTGCAGGTCGCCGCACGGGCCTTCGGCGCCCCCGACCTCGTGCTCTACCTCGCCGGAGCGGACCCGTGGGAGGGGGACGGCCTCGGCCGCCTGGCGCTGAGCTTCGACGGGCTCCGCGCACGAGACGCCCTGGTCCTTGACCACGCGCTGCAGGGCCTCGACGCGCCCGTCGTCGTGACGCTCGCCGGCGGCTACCCGCCTGACGTGCGCGACGGCGTGCGCATCAACCGGCAGACGGTGCGGGAGGCGATCGCGCGGGCGCGGACGGACCTGACGCTGCCGCCGCCGCGGGCTACGTCGTAGCGGGCGCAGCCTCCTCAGGCGCCCCGAAGCTCGACACCTGCCGGCGGGCGAGGTCGCCCGGCCGGATCGGGTCGCCCCCCCGGCCATGGGAGACGCTCTGCAGCTGGTCGGTGATGAGGCGCCGGGCACGGATCAGCGTCTCGTCGATCGCCCGGACCGCACCGTCGCTGTCCCCGCGCTGGGCGGAGTACTTGGCGACGACGAGGCCCTGGACGATGTTGTCGTTGATCTCCAGCGCCTGCCGCTCACGGTCCTGCGAGGCCCGCTCGGCGCGGTCGATCGCCAGGCTCGCCTCGGCGGCGAACAGCAGCCCGGCCGTGCGGACCCGCTCGGGCAGGCTGCGGCGCGCGCTGGTCCAGGCCGCCGCGAGGACCGCGACGGTGGCGCCGTCGCGCACGACGGGCTGCGCGAAGCC
>JAOPZU010000148.1 GCA_025963955.1 Solirubrobacterales bacterium | reverse complement strand
AGCATTCGGACACCGGCGGCGGGGACGACGTCCTGCGCTGCTGCGCGGCGCTGGGCGAGGCTCTCGCGCTGGGCGCGGCCGAACGCCTGGGGGAGGCCGACCTGACGGTGGCACTGCAGAACCCGACCTCCGATGACGCATTCGGCTTGTCGCTGATCCCCGGCGAGGTGGGGGTCTTCGACGCCGTAACCGGTGATGAGGACGTCGAGCTCACCCTCGGTCCCGACCACTTCGCGCAACTGGGCCGCGGCGAGTTAGCGCTCCAGGTGGCGATCATGCAGGGGGCGGTCACCTACCGGGGGCCGGTGCGCCGGCTCCTGGCTGTCTGGCCTGTGCTCAAAGCGTGCCTGAGACAGGTAGGCCGCCCTTCATCAGGCGCCACACCACCCGCGCCGGTGGGGCCGTTCGACGCCGTCCGGGAGGGGGAGCCCGGTGAGTTCTGGGCCATCAACTGTCGCGACGTCCACAAGAGCTTCAAAAAGCACGATGTGCTCAAGGGCGTCGACTTCGACGTGCCCGAGGGCATGATCACCGCGATCCTCGGCCCTTCGGGAACCGGGAAGAGCGTCCTGATCAAGCACCTCACCGGTCTGCTCCGCCCCGACCGGGGCGAGGTGCTCGTGCACGGCCGGAGCCTCAACGAGATGCCCATGCAGGACCTGCTGGATCTCCGGCGGCGGTACGGACTGCTGTTCCAGGACGGTGCCCTCTGGGGCTCGATGAACGTGTACGACAACGTCGCCCTGCCGCTGCGCCAGCACACCGACCTGAGCGAGCGCGAGATCGACGAGGTGGTCCGCCATCACCTCGCGCAGGTCGGGCTCGAGGCAGCCGCGCTGAGCAGCCCCGGCGCGCTCTCCGGTGGTATGCGCAAGCGGGCCGGTTTTGCGCGGGCGCTGGTCCTCGACCCCGAGATCATCATCTTCGACGAACCCGACTCGGGGCTCGACCCGGTCCGCACCGCGCTGCTCTGCGACCTGATGACCGACGTGCACCGCGAGCTCGGCGGCACCTACATCATCATCACGCACGACATTCGAACCGTCCGCCAGATCGCCGACTACATCGTCGTGCTCTGGCACGGCAAGGTCGTCGAGGCCGGTCCTGCCCGCACCATCCTCGAATCGCCGACGCCGTTCGTGCAGCAGTTCCTCGGCGGCCGCACCGTCGGCCCATTGGGGATGGACTGATGCTCGCGACCAACGAGGCTCACGACATGTCGAATCTCTTACACGACGAGCTCCGGGATCGCGCACGCAGCGCCGTCGAGGAGGTCGGCGCGCTCCTCGGACTCGACTCAGTGCCGGAGGAGGCGACGAACACCTTCGAAGGGCTCGCAGCGGTGATCGAGTTCGCCCTCGACGTGCTCGCCGAGGGACTGGCCGACGGCGACGACCGTGTGTCCGACGTCGCCCAGGCCGCACGGATGGTGCTCGTCCTCAACCGCCTGTTGGCCGAGATCCACGCGCACGCGCGCAACCAGCGGCTCAGGGCGCTGTCGAACGTCACCGAGGCCCTCGCTCGACTCCGCTCGTTCGCGAGCTCCACGGCCATCGTGGATGCCGCGGCCGACGAGGTCAGCCGTTCGTGCGGCTTCGACCGGTGCGTGCTGTTCCGCCTCGACCAGGACGAGCTCGTCGCTGAAGCGATCTATCCCGCCGTCGCCGGTACCTCGGCGATGCCGACCATCGGCGCTCTCAGCCAGGACTGCGTCGAACGAGCCGTCCTGCGCTCCGGCGAAGCGGCCCTCCTCGGACGTGAACGTGGACGCCGGTCGCTGCTCGCCGAGCAAGGCTGGCCCTACCCGCTCGCCCTGGCGCCGGTGATCGTCCACGGTCGCTCACTCGGCCTGCTCGCCGCCTCCCGCGACCCAAACAGCGGCGCGCTGGAAGCGATCGACAGAGACGCTCTTGCCGCCTACGCCGCGGGGCTCGGCGACGCCATCGAGCGAAGCGTCCTCGTCGCGCAGCTTCAAGACCAGCGCGAGAAGGTCCTGCAGCTCGTCAAGGCCACGGAGGCCATCGCCGGGCACCTCTCGGCGCCGCCGCTGGACATCAGAGGCGGTATCGGCCGGACGCCGCCTGACCCTTCGACGGCGCTCCTGATCGGTCGACCGTCCTCGACGGCCACACTCTCCGAGCGTGAGCGCGAGGTCATGGAGGTCGTGTGCACCGGCGCCACGAACAACGACATCGCCAAGCTCCTGTTCATCAGCGAGGAGACGGTGAAGACGCACGTCAAGCAGCTCCTGCGCAAGCTCGGAGCCGCCAACCGCGTGGAAGCGGTCGCCCTATACCTGCGCGCGTCGTCGACCCCGTTGGTATGAACGGATGAGAGCTGCAGTGCTCCGGGAGTACGGCGCGACGCCGGAGGTCGCCGAGTTCGACCCCCCCACCGCCGGCCCCGGACAGGTCGTCGTGGACGTCGCGGCGGCCGGTCTGCACCATGCCGATCGGCTGAAGGCGTCCGGGACGTTCTACCTGAGCAGGCCCCCGCTGCCCTCCGTGGTCGGCGGTGACGGCGTTGGCCGGCTTCCGAGCGGCGCACGGGTGTTCTTCGATGCGCCCGTCCCGCCGTTCGGGGGACTCGCCGAGCAGACGCTCGTGGATGCGGACGCGCTCATCGAGGTGCCTGACGGGGTCGACGACGTCCTCGCCGCCGGGCTGGCCAACACCGGCATCGCCGCATGGCTCGCGCTGTCGTGGCGCGCGGACCTTGCCCAGGGCGAGACCGTGCTCGTTCTGGGGGCGACCGGCGCGCTCGGTTCGGTCGCGGTACAGGCGGCCAAGCCGTTGGGTGCCGGCTGCGTCGTGGCGGCGGACCTCGGTGCCGCGCTGCGCCGAAGTCCGCCTCGCGGGGCGGACGCCGAAGTCGCGCTCGACGGCGACGTGGACGACATCGCCGCGGCCATCGCCGATGCCACCGAAGGCGGGCCCGACGTCATCATCGACGCGTTGTGGGGTCTGCCGGCGCTCGCCGCGATGCGCGCCGCGCGTCACGGTGCACGCCTCGTGCAGCTCGGACAGGTGGCCGCCACCGAGGTGGTCCTGCCCGCGGCGCTTCCCCGAGCCAAGGCCCTCGACATCCGCGGCTTTGCCTACGTCCACGCGCCGATGCCCATCCGGCGCCGCGCCTACCGGGACATGCTGGCCCGGGCTGCCGTCGGTGACCTGCTCGTCGACATCGAGCGAGTAGCGCTTGTGGACATCGCTGCCGCGTGGAAGCGGCAGGCGCGAGGGGCCGGGGTCAAGCTCGTGGTCGAGCTATGAGGAACCGCCTCTGCGCCCCGACCAGGCCGCTGAGGCCGCAGATCCGATGCATGCCTGATCCCGGACGCCAACAACAAGGAGAAACCATGGAGACCGAACAGATCCGCACCGCCGCCGAAGCCCACGGCCGCGCCGTCGTCAACGGCGACATCGAGCACATCAAGGCCGACCTCGTCGATGAGTTGCACCCGCACATCCCAGCCGTCGCGGGAGCCGTTCCGCAGCCGCTCCAGTCGGCGACTGTCCTCTCGGTTGACGTGTTCGAGGGCTACGCCGAGACCGTGACCGCGTACGCGAGTCCGGACCGGAGTGTCGAGTTCAAGTCGCGCTGGGAGGACCGCGGCGCCGGGCGGCCGCAGATCGTCGAGAGCGCTCCGGCGTAGTCGCCGGTGTACCCGGCGCGGCCGCTCGCGCGAGGAATGCTCAGCGGCTGAGGAGGATTACCCGTCTAGCCAACCCCGATGCGTTCGCCTGGTTCGTGGAGTGGACGAGGAATCGATCGGCCGGCTCTACGTGTTCTCGCCCATGAGCTGATGCCACCACGTCCGCGTCGCGCTACCAAACCGCACAGAGAAGCGGGAACGCCAGCACACCCTCCTACGCCGGTGCCCCTGCTGATCGGTAGGTGACGGGGACCCTCACGATCAGCGATGTCGGCGGGCGGAGGCGGCGCTCAGGGCTCCGTCCGGAGCGCCGCCCGAAGCTCGTCCGGCGAGAGCTGCGCAGCCGCACGCAGGAGAGCGGCCATCGCTGGGTTGTCACTCACCGAGGCGGTGACCGTCGAGGCGTCAAGCGCTGCGGTGAATCGTGCGGCCTGCTCACGTGCCGGGCGGGCGTGGAGGTAGCGCTCGGTCGTGCTGATGTTCGCGTGGCCGTAGGCCGCCTTGACCGAGACGAGGTCGATGCCGCCGGCGACGAGCAGGCTGCCGAAGCTGTGGCGCAGGTCGTGCAGGCGAATCGGGCGCAGGCCTATCGCGTCGCGGGCGGCGAGGACGCGCCGGCGAAAGGCCGAGCCGTCCAGGCGCTCGCCGAACGTGGAGGCCGCGACGTAGTCCGTGTCGCTCGTGAAGTCGCCGCGCTCGCGTAGACGGGCGAAGGCGCGTGCCGCCGGGTCGGCCAGCGGCACGTCGCGGACCTTGCCCGACTTCGTGCCGTCGACCTCGATGCCGTCGCTGACCACGCGGCGCAGGACGACACGGTCGAGCTCCGGTGAGACGTCGGCCCACCGGAGCGCCAGCAGTTCGCCGCGGCGCAAGCCGGTGTAGGCGGCGATGCGGACGAGCTCTGCGTCCTGCTGGTCGGCAGCGCGGTCGCGCTCGCGCGTCTCGGCGCTCAAGGTCGCGTCCGCCGGTGCCCGGTGCCGGCCGTCGGCAAGGGCGCGGGCGAGCGCTTCGACCTCCTCGACGCCGAGGTAGTCGAGCGGTTGGCGCGGCGGCTCACGCCGGCGGTCGGCGTCGGCGGCGGGATTGGTCGGGACTGCCAAGGTGGATGGCTTGCCGGCCCAGCCGTAGATCGAGGACAGGATCCGCCGGTACTTGTTCACGGTGGACGCGCTCGCACCCGTTCGCGCCACCGTGAGCAGCAGCCGGTTCACGTCCGCGGTCGTGACGTCCGCGGCCGGCAGGTCGCCGAGCGCCGCCATCACGTGCCCTGGGCTCCGGCCCTTCCCGCGGCGGTGCGGCGTGCCCGGCTCGGCGAGGACGTTCGCGTAGTCACGCAGCGTCGATGGGCGTGTGCCCTTCACGTCGCGGCTGTAGTCCAGAAACGCGCCGGCGACCTCTCGGAACGTCACCGGAGCTTCGCGCTGCTCAGCCTCCTCGGCCTCCGTCCGCAGCAGCCGCTCGTGCTCCGCTGCGACCAGCGCCGCCGCGGCGGGGTGCGCCGCGCGGTCGTCGAGCGTGCCCGCGGGCGCGCGTGTCCGCGGGCGGTGCCATTCGTCGGATCCCCGGCGCCGCTCGAGATGCGCCGGGCCGAGCCGGCGCATGACCTTCCGCCACGTTCCGTCGGCGCGCTGGTATCTCCACCGGACTTCCCAGTAGGGCGATCCCGCGGCGCCCGTCCGGACGGTGAGGTGGTAGGTGGGAGTGCGGGGGGACGGGGTGGACACGGGCAGCCT
>JAOPZU010000130.1 GCA_025963955.1 Solirubrobacterales bacterium | reverse complement strand
GCTGATCTCGATCCGCCTGGTGAAGGGACGCTCGGAGGATGAGCTGCGCGCGCTGGTGCGTGGCGTGAGCGATGCGGCGGCAAAGGCCCTCGATGTGCCGGTGGAGCGCGTGGGCGTGCATCTGTTCGAGCTGGAGCCGGGACGGGTGGGCCGCGGAGGCGAGCTTCTGTCGGACGTCCAGGCGCGGGCACCCGCAAACGAGTGAGGGTTCAGCAGCGGCTCAGACGCTCTCGGGGGCGCGTGTGCGGCCGGCGTCGTGCTCGGCGACCCACGCCGCCACCTGGGCGCGCGAGCTGAATCCGAGCTTGGCGAAGATCCGCTCGATGTGCCCGTCGATGGTGCGCGGGGAGAGCACCAGCGTCTCGGCGATCGCACGGTTCGAGAGGCCCTTGGCGACGAGGCCGGCGACTTCGTCCTCGCGAGGACTAAGGGGTGAGGAGCTGTCGGTCGGGCGTGGCCGGGGCCTGCTGTCGCTGCCGAAGGCGATCGCGTCGGCCACGCTCAGGGAGGCGGTCTCCCCGACGAGGGCGGCGAAGCGGTCGGGGCCGAGCGCGCCGCTGATGCGGTGCTCGCAGGCGGCGGAGTCCTCGTACATGGGTCCGAAGGCGGCGACCTGGGTGCCGATCGCAGACCAGACCGCGCGCGCTGCGCCCAGCAGTCGTGCGCCGGTGGTGTGCTCGCCGCGCCCGGCGCTGCACCAGGCCAGCAGCTCCAGGATCAGGGCTGAGCAGATGCCATCCTCGAAGTCGCGCTGGATCAGGAGCGCCTCGCGGGCGGCGCGCTCGCTCGCGCCGATGTCCCCGGCCCGCCAGGCGACGATGCCGGCGGTCCACAGGGTGTACGCCCGCGCCCACCGCTCGCCGTAGTGGTCGGAGCGCCGCATGCCCTCTTCGACGGTGCGGCTGGCGCGGGCCAACTCGCCGGCGTAGGCGCGCGCGACGCCGAGTTGGAAGAGCGAGAACAGGCCCCCGCTGTTGTGGCCGGCGACGGCGTGGGCGGCGACCGCGCGCTCGAAGTCGGGGATCGACGCCTCGACCTGCCCGCCGAAGAGCTCGAGGATGCCGGTCCACTGCGAGACGTGGGCGCCCAGGCCCTCGTCGCCGAGCGAGTCGGCGATGGTGCGGGCGGCCTGGAGACGCTCGGCGGCCTGCTCGCGTTGCCCTTGCAGCAGTTCGATCCATGCCGCCACCCAGAGCGCTTCGCCACGTTCGGGCGCGGATTCGTCGACCTGCTCGAGGGCCTGGTCCAACCAGCGGCCGCCTTCGCCGAGGAAGCCGCCGACGACCCAGTGCCAGCGCAGGGAGGCGGCGAAGCGTGCGCCGGTGCGGGCTTCGCCGGGAGTGCTCATCGACCACTCCAGGGCGGCGCGGAGGTTCGGGTGGTCCTGCCGCATCGCGTCGAGCAGGGCCTCCTGACCGGGGCCGCACCAGTCCAGGACCATGGCGCGGGCGCGAGCGTGGAAGTGGTCGCGGTGCCGCCGGTCGAGGGTGCCCCGCTCGCCGGTCTCGGCGAGTTTGGAGGCGCCGTACTCGCGCAGGGTCACGAGCATCCGGTAGCGCGGTCGCTCCTTGTGTGGTTCAGCGAGCAGGATCGACTTGCTCACCAGGTGGTCCAGGAGGTCGACGACCTGCACGGTGCTCAGGCTCTGGCAGCTGCAGATCGCTTCGGCCGCCGAGAGGTCGAAGGACCCCGGGAAGACGGAGAGCCGGGCCCACAGCAGCTGCTCCTCGGGGGTGCAGAGCTCGTGGCTCCAGTCGATCAGGGCGCGGAGTGTCTGCTGGCGGGGAAGCGCCGCCCGGCTGCCGCCGGTGAGGAAGTCGAAGCGGTGGTCGAGACGGGCGACGACGTCGTCGACCGACAGAGCACGTAGGCGAACCGCGGCAAGCTCGATGGCCAGCGGGATGCCGTCCAGGCGGTGACACAGGCGCACGACGGCGGCCTGGTTGGTGGGAGTGACCTGGAAATCGGGTCGCACGCCGCGGGCGCGGTCGACCAGCAGGGTGACGGCCTCGTACTGGGCCAGCGCCTCCAGCGGGAGGTCCTGGTCGGTGCTCGGGCTGGACAGCGTCGGGACGGGGAAGAGGTGCTCGCCGTCGATGCCGAGCGCTTCGCGGCTGGTGGCCAGGACCCGCAGCCCGGGGGAGTGGCGCAGCAGCCGGTCGACCAGGTGCGCGCAGCCCTCCAGCAGGTGCTCGCAGTTGTCGAGGACGATCAGCAGCTGCCGGCGCGCGACGTGGTCCTGGAGCTGCTCCTCGGCGTCACGCGCGGACTGATCGCGCACGTCGAGCGCGGACAGCACGGTCTGCGCCAGGCGGGTCTCGTCGGCCAGGCTGGCGAGGTCGACCATCCACACGCCGTCCCGGAAGGCCTTGCGCGCGTCGGAGGCGACCTGCGTGGCCAGCCGCGTCTTGCCGACGCCACCGGCGCCCACCAGGGTCACGAGGCGTGACTCGCTCATCCGCTGCCGCGCGCCGGCGAGCTCGCGCCGGCGCCCGACGAAGCTCGTCACCGCTTCCGGGAGGTTGCCCAGCAGCTCAGTCATCGCGATGCCACGAGCAGACGCTAGCCATGGTGCTCACGGGCGGGCGGGGCGTTCGGGTATGCCGATCACGTTCCTGCCGCGACCGTCAGTACAGCGCGGGAGCAGGGTCCGTGGCGAAGGCCGCCGCACGTACGGCTTAGGCGTCGGCGATGCGGCGTGAGACGATCAGCGCCGCGTCGTTCATCGCGCTCAGCAGGGCGGCCCGGTCGGTGGGGAAGCGGTAGGCCGGCATGCTGACGCTCATGGCCGCGACGACGGTCCCGTAGTGGTTGGTGATGGGGACCGCTGCGCAGGCGATCTCCGGGACGATCTCCTGCAGGTCGAGCGCGTGGCCGGCGGCGCGGACCTTGATCATCTCCTGCTCGAAGGCGTCCAGGTCGGTGATGGTCCGCTTGGTGTAGGCCTTCATGCCCGCCCGCGTGAGGAGCATCCGGACCTCGGCGGCGTCGCGGTGGGCGAGCATGACCTTGCCGACGGCGGTGCAGTGGGCGGGGGCGCGCGCACCGGTGGCGACGCCGGCCAGGCGGACCATCGGGTGGCGGCCCTCCACCCTTTCCACATAGACGACCTCCGCCCGGTCCAGGGCAGCGAGCAGGACGGTCTCGCGCAGGTCCTTCGCGAGCTCCTCCATCTGCGGGAGCGCGTGCTGGCGGAAGTCGAGGCTGTCGCGCATGCGCTCGCTGAGGCTGAGCAGGTTCCAGCCGAGGCGGTAGCGGCCCTGGGCGCTGGTGGAGAGCAGCCCGATCTCGCTGAGGGTGGTGACCAGCGAGTGGACGCTGGACTTCGGCATGTCCAGTGCGCGCGCGATGTCCGACATCCGCCACTCAGGCTGCTCGACGGTGAACAGCTCAAGGACCGGTCCGACCTTTTTGACCGTGTTGAGCATCGCCGACGCGACACTACCGTGCCGCCGGCGGACCCGTTCCCGGTGTCAGCCGGTGATCTCGCGCCCGAGGATGCCGCGGGCGATGATCCACTTCTGGATCTCGTTGGCGCCCTCGTAGATCTCGCCGATCTTCGCGTCCCGGTAGATCTCCTCGGCGCGGCAGATGCGACCGTCATCGCCGAGCTCGTGGGTGAATCCGTAGCCGCCGAGGACCTGGATGGCGTCTCGTGCGATGGAGACCGCCAGGGCGCTGCCGCGCAGCTTGGCCATCGCGGCCTCCGGCTCCGGGAACGGGATCCCGCTGTCCAGTCGCAGCGCGGCCTTGAGGTAGAGCGATCGCGCGGCTTCGAGGTCGGCGGCGTACTCGGCCAGCACGAACTGCCAGTGCTGGTTGCTGCCCAGCGGCTTGCCGAACGCGTGGCGGCCCTTCAGCTGGGCGACCATCAGGTCGAAGGCCGCCTGAGCCATGCCGACGCCGGCCGCGCCGATACCGATCCGGCCGTACGTCAGCACGCGCAGCGCCAGCTGCAGCCCCTGTCCGGGCTGCCCGATCAGGTTGCTGGCCGGCACGCGCACCCCGTCGTAGTGGATGTCGGCGGTCAGCTGCCCGCGGTTGCCGAGCTTGCGGTCCGCGCGGCCCACGCGTACGCCGTCGCTGTCCTTCAGCGGGACGAGCAGCAGCGAGAGTTGGAGCTCGTCGGTGCGGACAAGCGTGATGACGAAGTCGGCGACCGGGGAGTTGGTGATCCAGCGCTTGCGCCCGTGCACGACGTACTCATCACCCTCGCGGGTGGCGGTGGTCTGCACGGCGGAGGGGGACAGGTCGGTGGAAGCGGCCGGTTCGCTGGTGGCGAAGGCGCCGATCGCGCTGCCGTCGCAGAGTTGCGGAAGCCAGCGCTCGCGCAGCGCGTCGTCGGCGAAGGAGACAGCGTGGCCGGCGAGGATGCAGTGCACGTCGAAGACCGCGGCCAGCGAGTTGGAGGCGTAGGCGAGTTCCTCGACGGTGACGGCCGTGGCGGTGGCCGGGTACTCCAGCCCGTCGCCGTGCGGCGCGGCGAAGGGGATCCGGAAGAGCCCGGTGGCGGCCATCGCCTGGAAGGCCTCGTGGTGGAAGCCGTCGGCGCCCTCGTCTCCCTGCGCGATCGCGGTGGCGACCGGGGCCAGTTCA
>JAOPZU010000114.1 GCA_025963955.1 Solirubrobacterales bacterium | reverse complement strand
CCCACGCGCGTGTGGTTCGAGATCGCCCGCGGGTAGCGGCGCGGCACGCGGCCCGGCCAGCGGCCGCAGGTCAGCGCCCGGGGTCCTGGAGCTCGCCGGCCACGCGCTCCCGCACGAGGGCCAGCGCGATCGTGCCCGACGTGACGCGCAGCAGACGCTCACCGGCCTCCGTGAGCGCGGACTGCTCGTCGAAGAGCAGCAGCAGGGCACCGAGGCTGTCGCTCGCCGCCAGCAGCGGGGCGACGAGCAGCTCGAGCCCGGCCGGCGCGCCGAAGGCCGCGCCGACCGCGGGCGGCATCCAGGCGGGCGAGCCCTCGCGCAGCGCGTCGGCGAGGTCGTCGAAGCGGGCGATCGTGACCAGATCGGGACCGAGCAGCCCGCGGGCCGACCGGCCCAGGACGAGCGCGCCGCCCATCGTCGGCGCCAGGCCGGCGTCAACCGCACCGAGGCGCCGCACGAGAGCGGTCGTCGCGTCCGCGAGGGTCTGGGCGCCGGCCTGCGTGCGGAAGATGTCGGCCACCGCGCCGGCGGCCGCGGCGAACGCACGGTCCCGCTCGAGCTCCTCGCGCAGCCGCGTCAGCTCCGCCTCGGCCTGCTGCAGCAGATGCCGGGTGCGGCGCTCGCGCGCGGTGTCGATCCCGATGAGCGCGACGAGCGGCGGGCGACCGAGCTCGTGCGGCAGCCGGTAGGCCAGCGACTGCGCGCCCGGGCGCAGGCTGCCGGTCCAGTCCGGGTGCGTGCACGGGGCTGCCATGATCTCGTCCGTGAAGAGGCGCTTGAGGGTGGCGTAGCCAGGATCCTCCGCGTACCACGGGGCAAGCTGCAGCAGGTCGTCCCCGGGCCGCGGCGCGTCCGGCCGGGCGGCCACGATCGCGTTGACCGAGCGCACGACCAGCGGGTCGGGCCCCGAGAGCGCGACCACCGCCAGCGGGGCGTGCTCCGCGAGCGCCGCGGCGGCCTGCAGCCCGATCGGCTCCTCCGGCGGACCCGGCTGCGCCCGGACGGCGACCGTGAGGGGGACCCCGGCCTCCACGGCCCGGCGGATGCCGACCACGCGGGCGACGTCGGCGACGGGATAGCGGCGCGCGCCGCCCTGCACCCGTACCGGGACGGGGTAGCCGTGCCGGCGCTCCCACGTGCGCAGCCGCTCGCGCGAGACCCCCGTGAGGGCGGCGAACTCGGTGGCGCTGACCGTCTGACCGGGGTTGTCCACCCGGCGAGCGTCGCACATCGGGAGGGCCGCGCGCGCCTCCGGAGGCCGGGCGCCGGCGCGGCCGGGATCAGGCGGGGGTGACGGGGCCGTCCACGATCTCGACGTCGATGATCGTGTCCAGGCCGGTCCAGGAGACGAGCTGCGCCACGGGGCCGCCGGCACGGCAGCGCAGGACCATGCTCGCGTCGGCCGCGGTGATCAGGCGCCGGCAGCGGTTGACCGCCGCCACGCCGGCGGAGTCCATGAACTCCACGCCGACGAGGTCGAGCACCAGCGTGCCGCCGCTGGGCACTGCGGCCTCCACGGCCTCCACGAGGGTGTCGACCGTCGCGAGGTCCACCTCGCCGCTGATGTGCAGCGTGGTGGCGTCGGGCGCGGTGTCGCGGTCGATCTTCAACTGGCCGTAGGTCATGCTCGTTGGATGCTACGGGGCCGGGCGGAGGTCTGTCCTCCGACAGCGACGATCGTTGCGTCGATCACCACGAGGGCCAGGTCGTCCTCAAGCCGCTGCGGGTCCTCATCGGCCAGCCGCGCGACCGCGCGGATGAGGCGCTCGGCGCTGGGATGGCCCGCGGGATCGCGCGCCCAGGCGGCCAGCCCGTCGACTCCGAGCCGGTCCTCGCCCGCGGCCGGCCGCGCCTCGATCAGGCCGTCCGTGTAGAGGGCCAGGGCCCAGCCCTCGGGCAGCTCGCGGGTGCCGGTCGGTCGCAGCCCGGTCGCTCCGAGCCCGAGCGCGGCGCCGCGTGGGCCCTCGAGGGGGATGACCTCGTCGGGCAGCAACAGCAGCGGCGGGGGGTGCCCGGCGATCGCGTACCTCAGCGTGCGCCCGTCGGGGCTCACCTGCGCGCACGCGAGCGTGGCGAAGAGGTTCTCGTCGCGGCGCTCACCCTCCACGAGGGCGTCCAGGAGCTCGAGCCGGTTCACGGCGGAGCCGGCGGTCGCGAGCGTCCGCCAGCCGGCCCGCAGGGTGGCGCCGAGCGCCGCCGCGCGAGGACCGTGGCCGCACACGTCGCCGACCAGGACGGCCACTCCACCGTCGGGAGTGGCGACGGCGTCGATGAAGTCGCCACCGAGCAGCATCCGCCGCTCGCTCGCCCGGTACAGGGAACGCACGCCGGGAGGCATCTGCGAGGGCAGCAGGTCACGCTGGAAGGCCTCTTGGATCGTGAGGGCGTCGCGGGCGCGGCTCAGGCGCCCGACGAGCAGCGGCACCATCCACAACAGCAGGAACGCGACGACCCCCGCCCCGCCGAGCAGCGTCACGCGCAGGCGCGGCACGTCGGCGTAGGCCTCGGAGGCGGGCACCGCCGCCACGACCGTCCAGCCCGTGCCGGGGACGGGTGCGAAGCCGGACACGGTCCGGTCGCCCCGGACGGTGCCGACCACCGTGCCCTTTCCGCCGCGCAGCGCGCGGGCGACGACCGGGTCGCTCGCGCGCGAGATCAGGCGCTGACCCGTCTGGCCGGTCGCCGCGACGACCGTCCCCGCCTGATCGGTGACGGTGATGCGCGCGCCGAACTCGCGCCCGAAGGCGTTCGTGAACTGCTGCACGCGGTCGGTCTCGGCGGCCAGGAGGATCCCGACGACCTGCCCGCCGGCCATGACCCGCACCGCCGTCACGGTCACCTTGCGGTGGTGGCGGCCCTGGGAGATGTACGCCCGCGAGAGGTACGGCGAGCGCTGCGCGACCCCGCGGAACCAGTCGCGGCCGGAGAGGTCGGTCCCGACGGGCAGGGCGGCCGGCGGCGACGCGGCGACCAGCCGGCCCAGGCGATCGGTGAAGACGGCCGAGCGGACGCCGGCGACGTCATGCCGCAACGCGTCGAGGGTCGCGCGCATCCGCGGCCGGTCCGCGGGAGCAAGCCTCGCCCGTCGCGGCGCGTCGATCGACGAGAGACGCGTGCCGTAGGCGGTGACGACCTCGCCGACCCGGAGCGACTGCTCACGGACCAGGCGCGCGCTCAGCTCCGCGGTCGTGCCGACGCGGTTCGTCGCCTCGCGCCGGACGGCGTTCTCGGCCAGCCGCAGGACGAAGACCGTGAACACCACGAGCATGACGAGGCCACCGGCGATCGCCACGGCCATGGCGCGACGCCGGCCGGGACCGATCGATCTGCCCGGGAGGACCACACCGACAGCCTAGATGCTCGAAATCCGACCCGTGCACGCTCCCACCCTTGCGGGCGGGCCGCCGGCGGGCCGGGGACCGTCAGTCGCTGATCGCCTTCAGGGCCTCGTCGCGCGTCGCGACGATCGTGAAGATGCGGTCCAGGCCGGTGATCTGGAAGGTCTTCGCCGTCGACGGCTCGGTGTTGACGATCGCCAGGCGCCCGTCGAGCGGCCGCAGGCGCTTGACCGCGCCGATGAGGACCCCGAGGGCGGTGGAGTCCAGGAAGCGCGTGTTCGTCAGGTCGACGACGAGCATCCGGGCGCCGCCCTCGATCGCCTGGGCGATCGTGCGCTTCAGGTCCGGCGCGGTGAAGATGTCGACCTCGCCGGAGACCGCGACGACGTACGCGCCGCCGGAGAGCCGCTCCTCCGTGAGGGAGAAGTCGAAGGTGATCGGGTCGCTCGCGGAATCAGGCATGCCGAGCCATGCTACCCGTGACGCGCGGGCGCAACCGCGGGGATCCGGTGGGAACGCGCCGCATCACGTCGTGCCGAGCCGAAGCACGAGGACCTCGCCGCCGGCGGCACCGGCACGCACGCGCACCTCGTCGGCCAGGCGCTCGACGACCGGGCCGGTGCCCGGCAGGTGCGTGCCGTCGAGCAGTCGCTGCCCGCCGCCGGGCCGCAGGGGCCCGATGCGGATCTCCAGCCGTCCCGCCTCGGAGAGGAAGCTGAGCTCGACGCGACCGCCCTCGGCCACCGCTGGGGCCCGGGCGCTGAGGGCGTCCGCGATCAGCAGCGCGTCGCCCAGACGGTCGACGGGCAGGTCGGCGCGCGCGGCGTGGATCCCGATGAGCCGGGCGATCACCGGCGCCATGAGCGGCCCGGCCGCGACGGAGACGCGGGTCCGGTCCAGGCGGCCGCCGGGGCTCGCCACCACCTCAGGCTGACTCACCCTCGCGGCCCCGGACGGGACGCGCGGGCGGCGGACCCGCCGGGAGCCGGGTCGATGCCGTCGGCGCCGACGCCGTCGGTGAGCCGCTCTTCTGGCCGATCGTCAGCGACGCCTGCCCCGTCCGGAGCCGGCAGCGGGAAGCGCATGCGCACCTCGGTGCCACCCCCGGGTGGGCTCAGGAGCTCCATGGAGCCGGCGAGGCTGGCCATGAGCGGCAGACCGACCCCAAGGCCCGGAGAGTCGGTGCGCGGCGCCATGCCCGCGCCGTGGTCGCGGACGCTGATCAACAGCTCGTCCTCCTCCGCGTGCACGTCGATGTCCATGAGCCCGGAGCCGCCGACGTAGGCGTGGACGACGGCGTTGGCGCACGCCTCGCTGACCGCCAGGCGCATGTCGTCCAGCAGCTCGCCGCCGAGCCCCAGCGCCTCGGCCACGCCGCCGAGCACGTGACGAACAACGCCGACGTTCTCCGCGCGGGCGGGAAGGGTGAGCTCGAGGTCGGGGGAGTCGGTCATCGCGTCGGTCGCACAGGTGGGGCTGCGTTGCCCAGGCGGACGTGCGCACAAACCTATCCGCATAGCCGCGACGGCGGACGCACGGGCTCGACCACTGCCGGCGCGCGCTCGACCGGCGTTGTCCACCTAAAGCTCCGATCGGCGGCGCGGGGTATCCCGCGCTGTCCGCCCTTGACCGGCTTGTTCGTGCGCTTTCGTCGGCGAGGATGACCGTCACCCACCGCACCAAGCAACGGGAAGGCACGTTTCAAATGAGCACCACCGACTTCAGCACGACCCCCACGGCAGCGCTCGACGACGAGGCGGAGCTCCTCCGCCGGTACCACGTGGAGGGCGACCGCGAGGCCCGGACCATCCTGATCGAGCGCATGATGCCCCTCGTGCGGCACATGGCGCGACGCTACGCGGGCCGCGGCGAGCCGCTGGACGACCTGGTCCAGGTCGGGTCCGTCGGTCTCCTGAAGGCCGTCGACCGCTTCGACGTCGAGCGCGGCTTCAAGCTGTCGACGTTCGCGGCGCCGAACATCGCCGGCGAGATCAAGCGCCACTTCCGCGACCGGGGCTGGTCCATTCGCGTTCCCCGCGACATCCAGGAGCTCAACGCGAAGCTCACCCGGTCCGTCGACCGCCTCACCGTCACGCTCGGCCGCGCGCCGACGATCGCCGAGCTCGCGACGGCGACCGACTCCTCCGAGGAGCAGGTGCTCGAGGCGATGCAGGGCGCCCAGAACTACTCGACGGTCTCCTTCGAGGAGCCCGTGGGGGACAACCGCACCGCCCTCGACCTGCTGGGCGAGGAGGACGACGGCTACACGACCGCCGAGCGCCGGGTGCTGCTGGACGGCGGCCTGCGGACGCTGGCCGGGCGCGAGCGCGAGATCGTCCGCCTGCGCTTCTTCGAGGGCCTGACGCAGCGCGAGATCGCGGATCGCGTCGGCATCTCGCAGATGCACGTCTCCCGCCTGCTGCGCCGCTCGCTCGACGAGCTGCGTGCGCAGATGACGCCCGCGGACGAGAAGCCCGCCGCACGCCCCGCGCTCCGCGCGGCCTAGCCCGGGCCACCGGCGCCGCCCCGCTGTCTGGACGCAGCGGGGCGACCGTTCACTAGGCTCGCGGGCATGAAGATCCGCGCCGCCGTCCTCGAGGAATTCGCCCAGCCGCTCGTCGTCCAGGACGTCGAGCTCGACGGCCCGCAGCGCGGCGAGGTGCTCGTCCGCCTCGTGGCCTGCGGCGTCTGCCACACGGACATGTACACCGCCTCCGGCGTCGACCCGTCCGGCTACGCGCCGACCGTCCTCGGCCACGAGGGGGCGGGTGTCGTGGAGGCGATCGGGGAGGGCGTCACGTCGCTGGCCGTCGGCGACCACGTCGTCACGCTGTTCTCGCCGCAGTGCCGCGAGTGCGTCCACTGCGAGTCGCCGAAGACCAACATCTGCCTCGCGATCCGCGACGAGCAGGGCAAGGGCCACCTGCCCGACGGGACGACCCGCCTGCGGAGGATCGGTGACGGCGGCGAGCCGATCCGTCACTTCATGGGCACCTCGACCTTCGCCGAGGCGACCGTCATGCCGGAGATCGCCCTGGCGAAGGTCAGCCGGGACGCGCCGCTGGACCGCGCGTGCCTCTTCGCCTGCGGGCTGTCCACCGGGCTCGGTGCCGCGATGAACACCGCGAACGTCGAGGAGGGCTCGTTCGTCGTCGTCTTCGGCGCGGGGATGGTCGGCCTCGGCGCGGTGGCCGGCGCACGGCTGCAGGGCGCCGAGCGCATCGTCTGCGTCGACTTGTCCGAGGACCGGCTGGAGCTCGCCAAGGGCCAGGGCGCGACCGACGTGATGCTCGGCGGGCCGGATGCCGTCGAGCGGATCCTGGAGATGACCGGCGGCTTCGGCGCGGACTACACGTTCGAGGCGACGGGCAACGTGAAGGTCATGCGCCAGGCCGTCGAGGCCGCCCGCATGGGCTGGGGCCTGTGCACGGTGACCGGTGTGGCGGGGAAGGGCGAGACGCTCGACGTCATCCCGCGCTACCTGATCACCGGCCGGCGCATCGCGGGCTCGAGCTTCGGCGGCGTGAAGGGACGCGACCAGGTGCCGCAGCTCGTCGACCGCTACCTGGCGGGGGACATCGACGTCGACGCGTTCATCTCCCACCGCCTCACGCTGGACGAGGTCAACAAGGGCTTCGACCTGATGCACGCGGCCGACGGCATCCGCTCCGTGATCGAGTTCGCCTGAGGACCGGCGGCGCCTTGTCGTCAGGTCGGGAGAGCGCTCGCCCTCCCGGCCCGGAGGTATCGTCTGAGCATGTCCGTCGGGCCTCATCGCGTCTCGCACACCGGGTCCTCCGAGGCGGTCGAGGACTACGTCAAGGCGATCTACTCGATCAGCACGGCGAACGACGGCGGGGCCGTCGGGACGAACGACCTGGCCGAGCGCCTGCGCGTGACCGCGGCGTCGGTGTCCGCGATGTTCCGGAAGCTCACCGAGCTCGGGCTCGCGGACCACGTCCCGTACAAGGGCGTGACGCTGACCGCCGACGGCCGGCGCCTCGCGCTCGAGGTGCTGCGTCACCACCGCCTGCTCGAGCTTTACCTCGCCGAGCACCTCGGGGTGCCGTGGGACCGCGTGCACGAGGAGGCGGACGCGCTGGAGCACGTCATCTCGGCCGACCTGGAGGCGCGCATCGCCGCCAAGCTCGGCCACCCGACCCACGACCCGCACGGCGCGCCGATCCCGTCGGCGGAACTGCAGGTGGGCGAGGACCGCACGCGCGCGCTGGCCGAGATCGCGGCCGGTGAGGGCGGGAGGTTCTGCCGGATCGCGGACGGCGACCCGGAGATGCTCCGCTACCTGGACGCCCAGGGCATCCGGCTCGGCGACGAGGTGCGCGTCATGGCCCGCCAGCCGTTCGGCGGGCCCGCGACCGTCACCATCGGCGACGCGGTCCACACCATCGGCGGCGGGCTCGCGGACGCGATGCGGGTGGAAGCGCCCTGACGGTCAGACCGTGAGCGTCGTGTCCTCGCCGGCCACGTCCTGGGTCTGGGTCGTGTCCCAGACCGCCCAGATCATCCACAGCTGCAGCGGCAACCGGGCCCAGAGCGCCCACTTCGGGATCTTGGCGTAGCGCTCCTCGTGCTTCTGCAGCATCCAGACGTGCACGGGGGACACCGCGACGAGCGTCGCGATCGAGAGCCAGCCCGCCTTCCTGCGCGTCGCCGGCACGAGCGTGCCGAGGCCCGAGAGCAGTTCGGCCGCCCCGGAGGCGAGGATCAGCTCGTGGTGGGCCGGGAGGTAGTCCGGCATGATCGGCCGGTACATCTTGGGGTTCACGAAGTGGTTGATCCCGGCCAGGAGCATGCCCGGCCCGGCGAAGATCTTGGCGGCTTTTCTCATTCCGGCGACGGTACCGGACGGGCTACTCGCCGACGTCGAGCGCCTCGGGCAGCTGCTCGGGCCAGCCCGGCTCCATCTCGTACTCCTCGTCGCCGAGGCTCAGGACGATCGGGTCGCCGATCCGCGCGGTGAGCGACAGCGGCGCCTCGAGCTCCGTCGTCGTGAACGTCACGAGCGCGACCGCGCCCTCGCCCAGCGCCCCCGCGAGGCTGCGCACCGCGTAGCCGTAGTGCTCGACCCCGCCCAGTGGCGCCGCGATCGTCCCGTCGGACGGGGTGACCTCGAACGGCGGCAGCTGCTTGACGTCGTAGAGGGCCAGCGGCTCGGGCGCGAGCGGGATCGCGTGAGGCACGTGCACGACGCGCCCGCCCGTGGTGACCTCGATGGGCTGCAGGCGGGCGCAGTCGACGAGCGTCGGGGGCTCCTCCTCGTCGGCGGCGGGTAGCAGCGCGATTGCGCGGACGGCCCCGGAGCGGTGCAGGAACTCCCGCAGGGTCACGACGATGACGTCGAGCTCGCCCACGCTGGCGACCACGTCGATGACCTCGACCTCGGGCTGGGGCTCGTCCAGATCCGAGGAGTGGGTCGGGGTGGGATCCCCGACACCGAGGGGGTCGAGCGGGTCCAGTTCCTGGTCGGGCGCCATCCCAGCAAGGTAGCGTGCGGCGCGAGATGCCTGACGATCCCGGAGCGGGGCTTGAGGACGCGCCCCGGGATGCCGATCAGAGGTCCACGGTGCAGGAGCTCGCGATCGACACGTCAACGAAGGAGCGGGACGCGCTGAGCCGGCTCGAAGAGCTCCTCGACGAGCTCCCGGAAGCGCGCCGGGCCGAGGCCCACGCTGCCCTGGCGGCGGCGCGCGCGAGCGCGGAGCGCACCGAGGAGGAGCTCCAGGAGCTCGTCTACGTCGCCTCCCACGACCTCACCGAGCCGCTGCGGATGATCACCAGCTACCTCCAGCTCCTCGACCGCCGCGCGGGCGCCGACCTGGACGAGCGCTCGCGGGAGTTCATGTTCTACGCCGTGGACGGCGCCGAGCGGATGAAGGCGCTGCTCGACGACCTGCTGCGCTACTCCCGGGTCGGACGCGCCGGCCTCGACACGACGGTCGTCTATCTCGACACGCTGCTCGTGGAGACGCTTCGCGACCTCGGCCCCGCCATCGCCGACGCCGGCGCCACCGTCCGCGTCGACGGCGAGCTGCCGGCCATCGTCGGCGACCGGCTGCAGCTCGGCCAGCTGCTGCAGAACCTGATCTCGAACGCCGTGAAGTTCCGCGGTCCCGAGCGCGGCAACACGGTCCGCGTCGCGGTCGGCCGGGCCGCCGGGGGCACGGCCTGGGAGCTGACCGTCACCGACGACGGGATCGGCGTCGACACCCGTCAGGACGAGCGCATCTGGCGCGTCTTCCAGCGCCTGCACAGTCGCGAGGAGTTCGCCGGCAACGGCATCGGCCTGGCCATCTGCCGGCGGGTCGCCGAGCGTCACGGCGGCCGCATCTGGGTCACCCAGAACCCGGACGGCGTGGGCAGCACCTTCCACGTCACGCTCCAGGACGACGCCCGGCCGGCCACGCCGGCAGCGCCCGATGTTCGGTGACGTGGTGCTCGACGCCCGGCAGGAGCGTGCCCCGGACATGCTCCAGATCCTGACCGTCGAGGACAACCCGGGGGACGCGCTGCTCGTCCGCGAGATGCTCACGGAGGCGGTCGAGGGGCAGCTGGTCGTCCACCACGCGCCGCGGCTGTCCGCCGGCATCGACCGCCTCCTCGACGGGCGTTACGACTGCGTCCTGCTCGACCTCTCGCTCCCGGACGCGGACGGGCTCGACGGCCTGGCGCAGATCCGGACGGCGGCGGTGGACGTGCCCGTGGTGGTGCTCTCCGGTCGCGCCGACGAGGGGCTCGCCATGCGCGCGGTGCAGGACGGCGCGCAGGACTACCTCGTGAAGGGCCAGGTCGACGGGCGGCTGCTGGTCCGCTCGATCACCTACGCCATCGAGCGCAAGCGCGCCGAGGTGCAGCTCGCGCACCAGGCGCTGCACGACCAGCTGACCGGCCTGCCGAACCGCGCGCTGTTCTTCGATCGCCTCGGACAGGCGCTGACGCGGCTCGGGCGGCGGGACTCGTCGCTGGCGGTCCTGTTCTGCGATCTGGACCGCTTCAAGGTGGTCAACGACTCGCTCGGGCACACCGCGGGCGACCGCCTGCTCGTGGACGTCGCCGCCCGGCTGGAGGACGTGCTGCGGGCGGGCGACTCGGCGGCGCGCTTCGGGGGCGACGAGTTCGTCGTGCTCTGCGAGGACATCGCGGGCGAGCAGCAGGCGATCCAGATCGCCGAGCGCATCTCGGGGGCGCTGAGCAGTCCCTTCCTGCTCGACGGCGACGAGGTCTTCGTCCAGACGTCGGTCGGCATCGCGCTGGCCGTCGACGCGCAGGCTCGGCCCGAGGCGCTGATCCGCGACGCGGACGCCGCCATGTACCGCGCGAAGGAGCGCGGCGGCGGCGTGTACGAGGTCTTCGACGACGCCATGCGGGCCCGGGCGGTCCATCGGCAGCAGGTCGAGCACGCGCTGCACCGGGCGATCGACCGGCACGAGCTCGAGGTCCACTACCAGCCGCAGGTGAAGATGGCGACGGGCGCGCTCTACGGGGTGGAGGCGCTCGTGCGCTGGCGCCACCCGGAGCGCGGGCTGCTCGGTCCCGCGGAGTTCATCCCGGCGGCGGAGGAGACGGGCATCATCAACGCGCTCGGGCTCCACGTGCTCGAGGTGGCGTGCGCGCAGTCCGCGCGCTGGGCGCTCGCCCGGCCCGGCATGCCCATCCGCATGTCGGTGAACCTCTCCGCGCGGCAGTGCCAGCACCCCGACCTCGTGCCGACCGTGGCGGACGTCCTGCGCCGGACGGGGGCCGACCCGGCGCTCCTCTGCCTGGAGGTCACGGAGAGCACGATCATGGAGGACCTGGGCGCCATGGGCGCGGTCCTCGCCGGGCTGAAGGAGCTCGGGCTGTCGCTGGCCATCGACGACTTCGGGACGGGCTACTCGTCGCTGCGGGCGCTGCAGCGGCTGCCGTTCGACATCGTGAAGATCGACCGCTCGTTCGTGACCGACCTGCACCGCTCCGAGCAGGAGGCGGCGATCGTCGCCGCCGTGATCTCGCTGGCCCACGCGCTCGGTAAGCGCACGGTCGCCGAGGGCGTGGAGCAGGTCGAGCAGGTCGAGCGCCTGCGTGCGCTCGGCTGCGACGTCGGGCAGGGCTTCCACTACGCCCGGCCCACGCCCGTCGCTGAGCTGGGCTACGGCCTCTAGCCGGAGACCTCGCCTGGCGGCTCGGCTCCGGCCGGGAGTGAAGGGTCAGGCGTCGCCTGGCGGGGAGGTGTCGACCGGGCCGGACGCCGAGCGGCCGTCCGCCTCCCACAGGTTGAGGCGGCCCGAGCCGTCCGGGTACTCGCCGATCGCGGCCTTGAAGTCCCCCGCCGCACCGTAGAGCTCGATCACCGCGGGCTCGCCGGCAACACCGCCGCGCTGCCCGACCCGGGTGCGCAGGGTGCCCGCCGCGTCGAGCAGCTCGACGCCCGTCCCGCCGTCGGGCCAGGTCCCGACCCCCGCGCGGTAGCTGCCGTCGCGATCCCAGAACTCGACAGAGCTCTC
>JAOPZU010000090.1 GCA_025963955.1 Solirubrobacterales bacterium | reverse complement strand
CGCGCACCCGCCTGCGCAGGCCGGCGATCTGCTCACGCACACGCCGCACGTAGGCCGTCAACGACCTTCCCTCCTGGTGCGCGGCCTCGGCCAGCGCGTCACGAACCTCATCCGGCACGTCACGGATCTGAATCACCTTCGCCATCAACCCATCGTACCGCTGGGTGCAACGTGCACCCACTCCCCCGCTCCCGTGCGCGTCAGACCTCACGTCCCCCGCGGATGCTGCGTGCGGCCCAGGCGGGCTCCCCCACCGGCGTGGCCGCTGACATCGGCAGAGAGGACCGAAGAACCTTCAGAGCAACTATCACGGGGCCGATCGCGGGGTGGCCTCTCGTGGAGATCGAGCGGACTGTCGACGAGCAGGCCGGGCTCACCGGCCGGTTCGTGGCGATTGCGGTCGGCGGGCGCCGCTACCACGCGATGAAGCACACGGCGATGAGAGGCTCGTCCCCGACACATGGCGGACGCCGCTGGCTGAGCGGTCAGCAAACGGAACCTCCGCCGGCTCCCAGTCCGCATCGTCGGCAGGCGCGACTGATTGAGGCTCGAGCGGTGCTGACTGCGCCGCCAGCGGACACGCCGAGCTTGTCAACCCCGCCCGGCCGGGTTCACTCTCTCGACGCTGCCGAACCTGGGAGACAACGTCACCGCGATCATCGGGACGCCCCTCCCAGGCCCGAACAAGCGGCGGAGAAGACCATCAGCGGGTGGGGCTGATGAGCCCCGCGGCACCTTGTGCATCTAGTCTGTTCTTGCTTTGGCTGTGCACCTTCGCTGCGTTGGCGGGAGACGAACCAGGTCCAGCGGGTTGCCGTCGTGCCGCCGTGCTCGCGACGTCGCAGGGTGCTCGGAGCTGGTGGAAGGCTTGCTCGGTGGCGGGCGTTCGATAGGTCGCGCGGTGTGGGGCGGGATGTCGACGATGGAGCACTGAGCCTTGAAGGGATTGCAACCGAGCGACTCAGAGACCGTTAGGCGGGGAAGCCGAGGAACGAGGCGTTCTTCTAGACAGCACTCCTCCGCCGGGCGCTCGGGCCCCGATGACTTTGCCGGTTTTCTGCCCCACTCGCGGGCACCGCTGGGCCGGATGTGCGCACCCGAGGATCGAGCAGTCGCTTATGGAGCATGCTCTCTATCTGCCCCTACCCGAGCGGGGCGCTCTCCCGCTCCGCCGCGTCGCCGTTTATCCGCTCCAAGCCCGTAGACGTTTGTTAACAAACGCAGAGCCCTCCGTTCAAGCAGGCCGCGTTCATCTTGGGCGCGGGGTCCGTGCTGCGTCTCGTCCGGAGCGGTAGTCGCCTCGGGCCCTGAACCGTGAGGTGGATCCGCCGACAGCAGACATGCCATCGGGGACTGACGCCGACGAGTTGCAACGCGGCAGCGCGCCGCGGACGCAAGACCGTCGTCGCTCGCGCTTCGCGCCGCAAGCGCGCGCCCGGCAGGCGATAGACAAGCGCCAGCGAAGGCAGCGGAAACTGTCAAGCCCTCCGACCGGGGTCTTCCTTCGCTGGCTTCCGACTCCAGCGGTCCGGCCGGTTGCATTGGGAGCGGCCGGACCACCTTACGACCCGCGTGAACACGACTCTGCGTGACTACCGCTCCGGACGAGCTCGGCCGGGATGGACGGACGGTGGGTCACGCTCCGTACGGCGATGGCCGATGAGTGGGTGTGGCCGTTCGGCAGCTTGCTCTGAAGCGCGACGACGTGTGCGGCGCGTGCGGCGAACCGGTCGCGGCCGGGGAGCGGGCCATGTGGGATAGCACGATGAAGCGGGTGACCTGCCTCGAGTGTCTTTCGGCCTCGGCGAGGCCGGCTGCAGCGGCGGCGGTGGAGGCCACCGCGAGTCACGACGGCGATGCTGCCCCCGCGGCTGACGACGTCGATGTAGGTCGTCCGGGGGCGAGTGCTCAGCGGGAGTATGAGAGGCGCCGAACAAACCGGATCGAAAAGACGCATGCGCGGCATCCGCATATCGGCGGGCTGTTGCTCGCGGTGCAGTCCGCGCCGCAGCATGAGATCGCCTTCCGGTCGGGGGCTGAGGGCGAGCGGGAAGTCGCGGACTCGCTCGAAGCGCGCACAGCTTCATCGCCGGCGACGTTTCTTCACGACCGGCGGATGCCCCGCGGGCGCGGGAACATCGATCACCTCGCGATCGCCGCGTCCGGGGTGTACGTGATCGATGCCAAGAACCACAAGGTGGGCAAGGTCAGGATCGAGGACCCGCTGCTCGGCAAGGCGCGGCTCGTGATCGACGGACGCGACCAGACCAAACTGATCGACGGCCTGGACCGGCAGGTCGCCGCCGTGACCACCCGCGTCGCGGGCGCCCAAATCGACGTGCCGGTCGTCGGCGTGCTGTGTTTCACCAAGGCCGATCTACCCCTGCTTGGCACGATGAAGATGCGCTCGCACCTGGTGCTCTACCGAAAGGCACTGGCCAAGCGCCTCAACGCGCCGGGGCCGCTCGGCGAGCCGCAGATCCGCGAGCTCGCCGCCATGCTCGCGAGAGCGCTCCCGCCGGCCTGATTGGCCGCGGCCTCCGTCTCCTGGTTGTTGCTGAACGCGAAGAGGATCCTCGGGTTCCATTCGCGATCAGGAGCACCTTCGAACACGTCTCGACGGATAGCTTGATAAAATTCCTATTTCCGCTACGATTCTGGGGGCGTGAACAACCGGAGGGCTCGTGACGCACGAGACTTCAGGGTGGGCGCGGACCTCTGGCGGCGTACTTGCGCTAGGTGGTCTCCGCTTACTTGAAGGGAGATACCGGTGGCGTTCGAGATGCAGCGCGCGCATGACGATGGGTGGTCGGCGCGATGTTTTGTGCTGATCCAGGCGACGGCCCCTGAGCTTGTGGATTTAGTAAGCCAGTTCCGAGGCCTCGGAATGACTTGCGCCGGGACGCGGGTCGGTGGCGGGGACTGCGCCACCCTGGTCTTCTGGCCGATCTGCCCGAAGCTGACGCTCGCCCTGATCAGCGCGGTCAGGCATGACCACGGACACCTTCAGCTGTGTGCGTCCTCGCCACGGGCTCGGCGGGAGCCTCGTCGTCGCGTGCGGCAGGTTCTTTTGACGGGAGAGGGATGCCTGAGGATGGCCGGGGCGCACGTATCGCGCCGTCCCAGATCTCGCTGGACCTCGCCGTTTAGCACCTCGGCCCGGCGTGATGAGGGCTGCAGCTCGTGCATGCACTGAGCCTGTTGGCCGGCTTTCGAGCGACGTTCTTGACGGAGGGCAGGCTCAGGAAAGTGAGCGTCCGCCGGCAGCAGCTTTCGTTGACCCGGTCCAAGGCGGTGCTGCGGACGCGGTGTGAGCTATGTGCTTTCACTGGTCGTGATTCTTTTGCGGTTGCTCACGCTTTTGTAGACGGCACGATCTTCGCGGCCTCGCTGTGTCAGGCGCACCTTGATATGCACGCGACCCTACCGGGGGCACACGACGTCGACCGTCACCGCCCTCCTCGGCTAACAGCATGAGACCGGCCGACCCGCCGCGGATCGGATGTCGCCGGTCGCTGAGTAGGCCCAGCCTATGGTGCTGGTGCCGGCCAGATCCAAGCAGCCGAGCTTATTCGCGCCGTCGGGATCAGCGGCGTTCCCGCAGCACGCGAGCCTCAGGCCCCCACCTTGGGCCACCGCGCTGTCTGGCTACGACCGCTTCACCGCTACGTGCACGCCGAACAGGCTGCTGCCGCCCCGTACCGCCCCCGCCACCTTTTTGGGCAACAGGTTG
>JAOPZU010000017.1 GCA_025963955.1 Solirubrobacterales bacterium | reverse complement strand
CGCGATCGCGAAGACGGGCGAGTTCTCGTCCATGTCGGTCATCGAGGTGTCCGGCATCGAGTACTCCTTCCGTCGTCCGCGTGGTCAATGGTCAGCCTGGGCCAGGATGGCCTGTTCCGGCCTGACGCGCGGGCGGCGTGTCGGTCGTACAGGTGGCCGGAAGGCCCGGTGCGGCTCCCTGACGGAGCCGCACCGAGCCTCCCCACCGGCCCGGCGGCGTGGGCTCACCAGGCAGGGTGTGTCGGCGCGCTACCCGCGCGCCTTGGCGAGGAGATCCGCACGCGGGTCCTCGTCGGGGAGTGAGTCCGCGAGCGCCTGGACGGCCTCGCGCTGCTTGTCCGTCAGGTGCGACGGCACCGCGACCATCACCGAGGCGAGCAGGTCGCCCGTCCCGTTCTTGGTCGTGACACCACGTCCCTTGACGCGCAGGACACGGCCGGACGGTGTGCCGGGCGCGACCCGCAGCTTGACGGTCGGACCGCCGAGCGTCGGGACCTCGATCGTCGCGCCGAGCGCCGCCTCGGCGAACGTCACGGGGACGTCCACGCGGAGGTTGAGCCCGTCACGCTCGAACACCGGGTGCTTCCGGACGGCCACCTGGACGACCAGATCGCCGGGCTCCCCGCCGTCGGGCGAGGGTTCACCGCGACCGCGGAGCCGGATCTTCTGGCCGTCGGCGACGCCCGCTGGGATGCGGACGTTCACCGGTCGGCCGTTGCCCTGCGAGAGCTTCACGGTGTCACCGGCGATGGCGGTCGCGAAGTCGAGCGTCGTGGACGCCGAGACGTCGCGGCCCTTCGTCGGACCACCGAACCCGCGGTAGCCGCCAGAGGTCTGGCCGAAGCCACCACCCCCACCGAACATCCCGCCGAGGATGTCCTCGAAGCCACCGGCACCGCCGGCACCGCCCTGGCCGAAGCGGACACGCTGTCCGCCGCCCTGCTGGCCGAACATGCCGCCGAAGACGTCCTCGAACCCGCCGCCCTGACCCGGGCCACCCGCGGTGAAGCGAGCGCCCGAGCCCATGGCGCGGACCTGGTCGTACTCCTTGCGCTGTTCCTTGTCGGAGAGCACCGAGTACGCCTCGCTGATCTCCTTGAAGCGGGACTCGGCAGCAGTGTCCCCCGGGTTGGAGTCCGGGTGGAACTGTCGCGCGAGCTTCCGGTAGGTCTTCTTGAGCTCAGCGTCGGTGACGTCCTTCGACACCCCGAGCGTCTTGTAGAAGTCCTTGTCGAACCAGTCCTGACTCGCCACAGCTCACCTACCTCCTTCTGTCGTCGTCACGGTCGGACCCGGCTCAGGCCGGGACCGCCACCGCGACCTTGGCCGCACGGAGGACGCGCTCACCGAGCTTGTAGCCCGGCTCGACGACGTCCGCCACGGTCTGGCCGGTGGCACCCGGCGTCGGCAGCTGGACGATCGCTTCGTGGATGTTCGGGTCGAAGGTCTCGCCCTTCTCGCCGATCTGCACGAGCTTGAACTTCTCGAAGCCGGCCCGGATCTTCTGGCCGATGACCTGCATCGGGCCTTCCGCCAGGTCACCGTGGGCCTCAGCGCGGGTCAGGTCGTCGAGCGCCGGCAGGAGCGCTCGGACGACCTCGGCGATGGCGACCTCGCGGTTCGCCTCACGGTCACGCTCGACGCGCTTCCGGAAGTTCACCAGCTCGGCCTGCGCCCGGAGCATGTCCGCGCGCATCTCGGCGAGCAGGTCGCGGTCGGCGGCGGACAGGTTGTCCTCTGCCATGCCGCGGGCTGCGTCGTCGAGCAGCGCCTGGTCCTCAGGGCTCAGGTCCGCTGCAGCCTCGGCACCGGCCGGCGGCTCGGCACCGTCGGTCGGGACCTCGACGTCGGGGCCTTCAGCCTCGATGAGGTCCTCCGGCTCGGCTGCGTTGGTGGCGTCGCCCTCGACCTGGGGCTCGCGGTCTTCCGGGGTGCCGTCGTTCGGCAGGTTGTCCTTGGGATCCGTCATCGTTACTTCTTGCCCTTGTCGTCCTCGTCGTCCACGACCTCGGCGTCGACGATGTCCTCGTCGTTGCCGTCCTGCGGCTGTTCGCCCGCGCCCTAGGCTCCCGGGGCACCGGCAGCGCCGGCGTCCTGCTGGGAGTAGATTGCCTGACCGAGCTTGCCCTGCGACTCGTGGAGCTTGTCGTAGGCGGTCTTGACCGCGTCGTCGTCCTCACCCGCGAGGGCGGACTTCAGCGCGTCGACGTCGGCCTGCACCTCGGACTTGACGTCCGCGGGGAGCTTCTCGTCGTTCTCCTTGATGAGCTTCTCGATCGAGTAGACGAGCTGCTCGGCCTGGTTGCGACGCTCGTTGGCCTCGCGACGAGCCTTGTCCTCGGCCGCGTGCTCCTCGGCCTCGCGCACCATGCGCTCGATGTCCTCCTTCGGCAGCGACGAGCCGCCGGAGATGACCATCGACTGCTCCTTGCCCGTGCCCTTGTCCTTCGCGGACACGTGCACGATGCCATTGGCGTCGATGTCGAAGGTGACCTCGACCTGCGGCACGCCGCGGGGCGCCGGCGCGATGCCGGTCAGCTCGAAGGTGCCGAGCGCCTTGTTGTCCCGGGTGAAGTCTCGCTCGCCCTGGAAGACCTGGATCGCGACGGACGGCTGGTTGTCGTCCGCGGTGGAGAAGGTCTCACTCCGCTTGGTCGGGATGGCCGTGTTGCGCTCGATGAGCTTGGTCATCATGCCGCCCTTGGTCTCGATGCCGAGGGACAGCGGGGTGACGTCGATGAGCAGGACGTCCTTGCGCTCGCCCTTGAGGACACCGGCCTGCAGTGCAGCACCGACGGCGACGACCTCGTCCGGGTTCACGCCCTGGTTCGGCGACTTGCCGCCGGTCAGCGACTTGACGACCTCGGCCACGGCGGGCATGCGGGTCGAACCACCGACGAGGACCACGTGCGCGATGTCGTTG
>JAOPZU010000064.1 GCA_025963955.1 Solirubrobacterales bacterium | reverse complement strand
CACGTCCTTCGCGATCGGCGCGAACACGTCGTCCTGGTTGTTGATGAGGGACTCCGTCCCGCCGAAGGCCTGCGCCGCGGCGGCGACCACCACGTAGATGCCGAGCAGGATGAACGTCGAGATGACGGCCGCCTTGCCCGAGGAGGAGGCGCCGTTCTCGGTCTCCTCGTTGACGGACACGGCCGAGTCCCAGCCCCAGTAGATGAAGATGGCCAGCAGGACCCCGCCGGAGAGGGCGCCGACCGAGGAGATCTCGAACGGGTTGAACCACGAGAACTGCGGCTTGATCGAGCCGGCGGGACTCGAGCTGTAGACCTTCACGAGCGCGACGACAGCGAACAGCAGCAGCGTCACGAACTCCATGGCCAGCAGCAGCTGCTGGGTGCGGGCCGACAGCTCGATCCCGACGTAGCAGATGGCCGTCATGACGACGATCCACCCGATGCCGATGACGAGCTGGACGGCGACGCTCGGATCGCTGACGCCGAACAGGTCGCACGAGTAGACGGCGGCGATGCCCGCGAGGCTCGGCATGACCAGCACGTCCGCGACGATGACCGCCCAGCCAGACATCCAGCCGATGCGCGGGCCCATCGCGGTGGAGACCCAGGCGAACGTCGTGCCGCAGTCCGGGTCCGCCCGGTTGAGGTAGTTGTAGGCCGCGGCGATGCAGCCCATCGGGATGAAGGCGACGAGGATGACGGCCGGCGCCTGCAGGCCGAGCCCCTCGACCGCCACGATGAAGCCGAGCGTGGCGGCCAGGCTGTAACCCGGCGCCGTCGACGCGACCGCGATCACGATCCCGGACAGGAAGGAGATGGCGCCGGCCTTCAGGCCGGCCGGCGCGATCCCGCCGGCGTCCGGTGGTGCCTTCACGCTCGCTGCTTCCACGGCTGGCCTCGCGTCGCTTCTGGACGAAAGGTCTGGCGAGCCGCGCTTACGGGGGCGCCGCGGCGCAGGACAACACCACGCTGTCCTAGATGCGCATCCGGGGCTTGTACGGACCGGCGCGCGCGCCGGTCCGTCGACCTGAAGGCCGGTGTGCCTGCGCTAGCGGAAGGTGACGGCGCGGCCGTCGGTGAAGCCCTCGCCGCCGACGAGCTCGTCGATGACGGCCTGCGGGACCGGGGCGTCCGTCGTGATGACCATGACGGCGACCTTGCCGCCGGCGCCGTCGTCCTCGCCCTCCACGTGCCCGACCGCGCAGGAGTCGATGTTCACGCCGTGCTGCCCGAAGGCCATCCCGACGCGGCCGATCATCCCGGGCTGGTCCGTGTAGCGGAACAGCGCGATGTGGTCGCTGAGCTGGAGGTTGAAGCGCTGGCCCCAGGCCTCCAGCAGGTGCGGACGGGCCTGCGAGCCGACGACGGTGCCGACGACGCGGACGCGCTGCTCGCCGGCGACCACGCTGACGCGGACGAGGTCGGCGAAGTCGCGTGCGAGCGTGCGCTTGGTCTCCACCAGCTCGATGCCCCGCTCCTCGGCGGTGTTCAGGACGTTGACCTCGTTGAGGTCCTCCTCTGTCTTGCCGTCGAGGGCGCCGAGCAGCGCCTGCAGGCCGAGCGGGCGGGTGTCGCGCTCGGCGATGCGGCCGAACTCCTCGACCTCGACGCGGTCCAGGGACGTGCCCTCGACGAGCGCCATCGCGAGCTTCCCGAGGCGACGGGTGAGCGGCAGGAACGGCCCGAGGACCTCGAGGTCCTCCGCGGCGACCGCCGGGACGTTGACCGCGCTCGTGACGCTGCCGCCGGTGAGGGCGGCGACGACCTGCTCGGCGGCCTGGAAGCCCGCGCGGTCGGTCGCCTCGGCGGTCGAGGCGCCCAGGTGCGGGGTGACGACGACGTTCTCGCGGCCGAAGAGCGGGGACTCCGTCATCGGCTCGGTCCGGAACACGTCGAGGGCGGCGCCGCCGACCTTGCCGCTGTCCAGGGCGGCCACGAGGTCCTCCTCGACGATCAGCGGCCCCCGGGCGACGTTGAGGATGCGGACGCCGTCCTTCATCTTCGCGAAGGCGGCGGCGTTGAGCCAGCCCTCGGTCTCCGGCGTCTTCGGAAGGTGGATCGTGATGAAGTCGGCGACGGCGTAGATGTCCTCAGAGGACTCGGCCTTCTCGACGCCCATCTCCTTGTAGCGCTCGGCGCCGACGAACGGGTCGAACGCGATGATCTTCATGCCGAAGCCCTGCGCGCGCTGGGCCACGAGCTGGCCGATGCGGCCGAAGCCGACGATGCCGAGCGTCTTGTCCATGAGCTCGGTGCCGCTGTACTTCGAACGGTCCCAGCGGCCGGCCACCAAGGACGCATGGGCCTGCGGGATGTTGCGCGCCAGCGCCAGCAGCAGCGCGACGGTGTGCTCCGCGGCGGTGACGACGTTGGACTGCGGCGCGTTGGCGACGATGATGCCGCGCTTGGTCGCGGCCGGGACGTCGACGTTGTCCACGCCGACCCCGGCACGGCCGATCGCCTTCAGGTTCGTGGCCTTCTGCAGGAGCTCGGCCGTGAGCTTGGACGCGCTGCGAATGAGGATGCCGTCGTACTGCCCGATCTCCGTGGCCAGCTCGCCGTCCTCCCACGTGGTCTTGACGTCGACGTCGAAGTGCAGCTTCAGCAGGTCGATGCCGGAGGCGCCGATGTTCTCGGCGACGAGGACTTTGGTCATGCGGGGACTCCGGTGGTGAGGTTCTCGACGACGTAGTCGATGCAGGTGGTCAGGGCCTTCACGTCGTCGGGATCGACGGCGGGGAACATCGCGACGCGCAGCTGGTTGCGGCCGAGCTTGCGGTAGGGCTCGGTGTCGACGATGCCGTTCGCGCGCAGCGTCTTGGCGACCGCCGCCGCGTCCACGCCGTCGTCAAAGTCGATCGTGCCCACGACGAGGCTGCGGCTCTTGGGGTCTTGGACGAACGGAGTCGCGTAGCTGCTGGCCTCGGCCCAGCCGTACAGCGCGTCCGAGGAGGCCGTGGTCCGGCCGACGGTGAAGTCCAGGCCGCCCTCGTCGTTCATCCACTTGACCTGCTCGTTCAGCAGGAACAGCGTGGCGAGCGCGGGCGTGTTGTAGGTCTGGTTCTTCAGGCTGTTGTCCAGCGCCGTGGTGAGGCTCAGGAAGTCCGGGATCCAGCGGTCGGACGCGCCGATCCGGGCGATGCGCTCCTGCGCGGCGGGGCTCAGGAGTGCGAGCCAGAGGCCGCCGTCGGAGGCGAAGCACTTCTGCGGGGCGAAGTAGTAGACGTCGGCCTGGCTCGCGTCGAGCGGCAGGCCACCGGCACCCGAGGTCGCGTCGATGACGACGAGCTGCTCGGCGGTCGCGCCCTGCGGGCGGACGACCGGGACCATCACGCCGGTGGAGGTCTCGTTGTGGGCCCAGGCCAGGACGTCCGCGGAGGGATCGCTCGTCGGCTCCGGCGCGCTGCCGGGGTCGGCCTCGACGATGATCGGGTCCTCGAGGAACGGCGCGCCCTTCGCGCAGCTGGAGAACTTCTTCGAGAACTCGCCGAAGGTCAGGTGGAGCGACTTCTCCTGGATCAGGCCGAAGACCGCGGCGTCCCAGAAGGCGGTCGAGCCGCCGTTGCCGAGGGCCACGGTGTAGCCGTCGGGCAGCCGGAAGAGGCTCGCCAGCCCGTCGCGGACCTCCCCGACGAGGTTCTTCACGGGGGCCTGCCGGTGGCTCGTGCCCATGATCGGCGCGCCGGCGGTCGCCAGGGCGTTGAGGTGCGACTGGCTGACCTTCGAGGGCCCGCAGCCGAAACGGCCGTCGGCGGGCTTCAGGTCGGCGGGGATCTGCAGGGTGTCGGTGCTCGGCGCCACTTGTGGCCTCCGGGGAGGTCGGGATCAGGGTGGTGCCCAGGCGCGCGGCGGGTGGTCACTACGCCCTCGGTCCCCGGTGGTGACCCACCTGACAACGCCAGTCGCGAAGGCACGGCCGAGGATAGCGGAGCGGCTCCGGAGGGACTGTTGCGATCCGGTGCGCCGGGGTCCGCGCGGACGCGCGCGCCCCGACCATCCCCGCATGCCTCCCGCCGAGACCCGTTTCCGCCCACCCGTTCCGGGCTCGATCGGGTCTCGGCGGCGGAGGGCGCTGGCCGCGCTGGCTACGGAGCAGTTCGGGGTGGTGGCGCGGCGCGAGCTCGTCGCGCTGGGCTACAGCGCGACGGCGGTCGACACGCTCGTCCACGAAGGAGTCCTCCACCGCGTCACCCACGCCGTCTACGCGGTGGGCCACCCGCACCTGACCCGGGAGGGGTGGTGGAGCGTCGCCGTCCGGGCCGGCGGCGAGGGCTCGATCCTGTCGCACCGGGCCTCCACCGCCGTCCGCGGGTTGCTCCGGCCGGTCGACACGACCGACATCATCGTCCCGAAGAGCCAGGCGATCGCCCTCCCGCACATCCGCGTGCACCAGGCGACCGTCCAGGACGAAGATCGCGAGGTCATCCACGGCCTCCCCGTCACGGGTCTCGGCCGGACCCTCATCGATATCGCCGCCGAGCATCCGGCGCGGCTGGTGGAGGCGCTGGAGCAGGCGATCATCCTCGAGGTTTACGACCACGCGCAGGTGATGGACGCCATCCGCCGCCACCGGGGGTATCGCGGGGTGGCACGGCTGAGGGCGGCCGTCGCCGGTCTGCCGGACGATCCCGCGCGGTTCCGGTCGCGCGCCGAGCGTCAGGCCCGGGATCTGATCGTCGCGGCCGGCCTGCCGGCTCCGGTCGTCAACGGCTGGCACACCGTCGGCGCGAGTGGCGGGTACGAGCTCGACCTCTGGTGGCCGCGGCTGCGGAGGAACGCCGAGATCGACGGGCCACGTCACGACCTCCCGTGGCAGCGCGCCGCCGACGCGCGGCGGGACGCGGCGCTCCGGCGGCACGGCGTCCTCGTGCAGCGCCACCGCGTCGAGATCCTGGAGCACGACCCGCTGCGGTTCGTCAGCGAGATCGCGGAGTTCCTGTCCGAAACCCGATGAAGCCCGGATCGGGTGGGCTACATCGGGTCTCGGCGAAGGTGGGGCGCGGAGGGCGCGCCCCGGACGGCTCAGCCCTGCGCGAAGCCCGAGTCGTCGATCCAGTCCATCATCTTGCGCAGCTCCTTGCCCGTCGTCTCGATCGGCATCGCGGCCTGCTCGGCCCGCATGCGCTTGAAGTTCTCCTGGCCGGCCTGGTTCTCCGCGATCCACTCGCGGGCGAAGTCGCCGTCCTGGATCTCCTTCAGGATCTTCTTCATCTCCGCGCGTGTGTCGTCGGTGATGACGCGCTTGCCGCGCGAGTAGTCGCCGTACTCCGCCGTGTTGGAGATGGAGTAGCGCATGCCGGCCAGCCCCTTCTCGTACATGAGGTCGACGATGAGCTTCAGCTCGTGCAGGCACTCGAAGTACGCCATCTGCGGGTCATAGCCCGCCTCGACGAGCGTGTCGAAGCCGGCCTGGACCAGCTCGGATGCGCCGCCGCAGAGCACGGCCTGCTCACCGAAGACATCGGTCTCGGTCTCGTCCTTGAAGGTCGTCTCGAAGACTCCTCCGCGGGTGCAGCCGATGCCCTTGGCGTAGGACAGCGCGAGGGCCTGGGCC